>JAYVFX010001025.1:0-10095 GCA_043772795.1 Deltaproteobacteria bacterium | reverse complement strand
CAGGAGAACCGTCTGAGCGGCGCATGCGCAATGATCTTAATCATATTCTCAGAGATAAAGGGATTCGATTTGAGTTCCGTTCACATCGCTTTAGCAGCGTCGATGATATCCGGCGGGAGATTGAGCGTGGTCCCTATGACGCCTTGCTTGCCGTTTTGCCTGACAACAACGACGAGATGCAGACGAGTGTCCACGATCAGATCAAGCAACGAATCGACGTGCCGTCACAATGTATCCGGTACGCCAATACACTGGATAGAAGACTCGTGGAAATTCCCTATGGCGAGTTTCCTGAGAACAAGAAAAAGTATGGCAGGCGAGTCCAGCAAACGTACGATCTGTGTATCGCGAACTTGCTGGTGAAACACAACTGGATTCCCTTTGCTCCTGCTGAGCCTTTCCACTTCAATGTGCATATTGGACTCGACGTTGGCGGGGTGCATAATACAGACGCCGTTTCATGCTTTGGCTATGGCTTCCGCAATCCGCTCGACGGCTTAGTATTTCGACCCGATGGTATTCCTATCGAAACGCGGAAGGCGGAACCGATTCCCACAAAGAGTCTGTACGAAGGACTGCTACGTCAGTTCGAGTTTATTACGTCTGAGCTGAAACAGGTGGGGAAGACTCCAGACTTTGAAAAAGTCTTGCTGTTTCGCGACGGCCAGTTATTAGGCGATGGCCATGCTTGGAATGAGAAAGATGCGCTTGATGACCTGCACGCAGAACTCCTTCGCCGCCAATGGATCACGCCTGCTTCGGTTTGGACCGCAGTGGAAGTCATGAAGACCGCCGCCGACTGGCGCCTTTTTCACGGTGGAGGCTGTGCGCGAAACCCATTGGCAGGAAGATATCTTTTTCCGTTTGACGACGATGACCTCGCACTGGTGTGTACCACTGGGAGCCAACACCTAACACAAGGAACCGCCTGCCCATTGGTGATTCGGATTGTAGACATTCACGGAAAGGCAGATCGCAGCGAGGTGATTCGCGACTTGATGTGGGAGGCGGACATGTGCTTCACCAAACCGGATGTAGGACTTAGCCTACCGTGGGTGCTCCATGTCGCCGATGCGGGAGCCCTCCAGCAATCTCGCTCCTATAAAATCACTGGCATCACGGCATGATAGATTCGTACAATCTGTGAACAACGTCTACTTCCCACTGTTGGTAACTGTTTTTGTCCCATCGCTCCATCATCCACGCTGCGATTATCAGATCGACCCCGAATTCTGGAATCTCATTCTTTCGTAGTATTTCCCTAACCTTGTCGATATGACGCATATCACACTTTGGTAGCTGATATGCTTCGCACGCGTTCAAGGCGCAATCAACACAACTCTCGATCAGCACTGGATCAGTCAACGAAGTGTAGTCATACCTGATCCGCTTCTTGTGGTGAAACTTTGACCATTTCAGCAACTGTTCCCTGATTCCGCCTCCATACTCGTGCCACTTGAGCCTCCAGCTCGCCTGCAACAGCGCTTCTGCCCTGACCGCATAGGGCGGGTGCTGCTGATTCACGAGATAAGGATCAAGATCTTGATCCTCAAGCTCGTCACAGAACGCAGAAAGATAAGCGGGGCCACAGGTCCACAGTGCAACTATGTCCATCATCATTTCGTGCGCCCAGTTCTGGTGATTCGCTCCCGGACGCCAGAACTCCGCAATCCGATTGATCGTTCTCTGACTTTGGTTCCTCGCGCGCCCCTGATCGGCAACGCTTCGGAGGCGTAGTGTATTAAGATAGATGTCCAATGCTCGCTCAAAAGTAGGCCGAAAGTATGGATCAGCGAAGTAGAGTAAATTATGCGCCATTTCGTGGCAGAGAAATGGATATGTCAACAGATCTACTCCCTCAAGAGTGTCACTGCCGGGTAGGTGAATTAGGTTGATTGATTTCTGCTGTCCATTCAGTGGGCCAACCGGGATACACACGCTCTCATGCCCCCATTCTTTTCCCGGACGAGGAAGAAGGGTGCCACTCAGCTTCTGGTCGTCACCGTTCCATTCTAGCGAAAGAGCGTTAATGAGCTGCGCGTCAAACCAAAACCGTTCTTCAAAGCTACGAGGGAGACGCCCGACGATATCCGCGATTGCTTGTAACCCGGATGTTGCCCCTGATGCGTTGTGAGAAACATGGACCGTTTGTTCAAAAAACTGGAAATGCTCCTCAAGCTCGGTGACAATCTGACTGAGGGGGGACTCCTTGAGCAACTGAAGGGCTGCTCGTGTCTGTTGGCGATTGTCAATGAGTTGTGTTCTACGGGTTTGCCTAGGCAAGGGAAACACTCCGCAATTCCCAGCTACAAGAAGAAGGCAAAGAAATCATTCACGAATACCCTGGAAAATACAAGGCAGATGCATTGACAATAGTGGTTCCTTTTGGAGAGAAGTACTTTTTTCCAATAGCTGTGCGATCTAAGTAACTTTCCAGTGCTCTTGAAAGAAAAGCGTGGCAAAATGACGATGTTAGCAACTCTATTTTTTCCCACACGTGATCAGGTGCTGCCGGTGCTACGTTACAAAGACACCGGATTGCGCAAACGGGCGGAGTGGGAACGGACGTGGGAGTTGCAGAGAGAAGAAGGTAGACTCACGCTAAGACACGAAAACAAACTCATGCAAAGGTGCAAAGGTGCAAAGACGCAAAGAAGTAAGGAAGCATCCAAGCTTGGCGCCTCTGTGTCTTTGTGTGAAGCACGCCCTCTTTGACTTCCGTTCGTAATTTTGCGAACACTACCCAACCAGAGCTCAGACAATGGCGACCAAGAAAAAAATGAAATCAGCCGCATTGCAGTTTGTGTACGACCAATACATCAAGGGAGATGTGGACCGGGAAGCGTCTTTCGAGAATGAAGTACTGAACGCCAAGATTGCCCGCGAAATCTATGACCTGCGCACAAAAGCTGGATTGTCACAACGTCAGTTTGCTAAAGTCGTCGGGACCACGGCTTCCGTGATCTGCCGCCTTGAAGACGCAGACTACGAGGGACATTCTCTTTCAATGCTCCAGCGGATTGCCGCGGCGCTGGATAGTCGAGTGGAAATTCGTATCGTTCCTCTACGAAAGAAGCCGCGGATTAAGAAGGCTGCGTAGACTGGCTTCAATACTGCGGTTGAGGACTCCGGTGCTGTTTTTTACTATTTCCCTTGAAACTTGGCTGGTCGTTTTTCTAGGAATGCAGTGACTGCTTCCTTATGGTCGTGTGTCTGAAAGAGATAGTCAAGTCCGAAAGTCTCAGTTTGCACTGCGGCATCAAAATCGCTCTCCGCACCTTGAAGCAGCGCGCGTTTTGAGACGGCGAGGGCGAGTGGAGGCATGGACGCAATCTGTGCGGCCATCTCTCGTACCGCAGTCATGAGTCCTTCTCCTGAGACGACCTGGTTGACGAGTCCGATCTCTAGGGCCTCTTTCGCTTTCAGCACTTTCCCGGTGTAGGTCAACTCCAGTGCTTTGGCGAGCCCAATGAGCCGCGGCAACATGAAGGTTGAGCCCAACTCTGGCATCAGGCCCATACGCGCGAAAATCGCGCCGATCGACGCTTCTTCTGCCATAATGCGAATGTCTTGTAACAACGTCAGTGTCAGGCCAATGCCGACAGCAGGGCCGTTAATAGCCGCAATCGTCGGCTTGGCGCAATTGTAGAGCGCATAATGCAATCCTGAACGTGGATGCACAACTTGTGCGGTCATGCGCGAAGAGGAGGGGGGCTTTTCCTCATCTTTGATCTGCTTCTGGAACACGCCACCGACATCTGCACCGGAACAAAACCCGCGACCTGCGCCAGTCATAACGATAACGCGAACGTCGTTATCTTTGCTTAAGGCCGTATACGCATGGGTCAACTCATCGCCCATGAGGGTCGTATACGCATTCAATTTCTGCGGACGATTGAGTGTCACTGTTGCGATGTAATCCTTGACCTCGACCGAGATGTCTTGGTATTCCATGCCGCCTCCATATCCAGGGTTAGTTGTCGAAAGATAACGAATCCTGTGGAGGTGGGAAAGCCGGTGCAGCAACGGGACCTGACTCTTGGTATTTGTGACCGATGACGAAGCAATCTCGGTAACCCACGCTTCCCCACAGAGATTGCTTCGTCGTTTCGCTCCTTACCATGATCCCTGAAAACCACCACGGACTTCTAGCAAATTCGCGCTGCTGCCGCTAGCTTCGCTTGAATGTACGCTCTAAGCTTGCAATGTCCTCTTATGTCCAATAAAAGAGACAAAAAGATAATACGAGAGAGAAAATGCAGCTTGTCGTCAGAGATGTCTCTAAGCTCTTTAACGTGTCGGAAAAGACCATCTATCGATGGATCTCGCAGGGCGTGCTGCCTGCCTATCGTGTAAATGACCAGTACCGATTCAATCGGGCGGAACTCCTGGAGTGGGCAACCTCGCGTCGTATGAATGTCTCTCCAGATATCTTTGCCGAGCCGGAGAGTAGTGCGACTCCTGTCCCTGGCTTGGTCGAGGCCCTTCAAGCTGGTGGTATCTTTTACCGCATCGGTGGTACGGACAAGGAGTCGGTCCTGCGCGCGGTGGTTGAGGCTTTACGGCTGCCTGAAGAAGTCGATCGCGAGTTCTTGCTGCGGGTGCTGTTGGCTCGTGAAGCGTTGGAGTCGACTGGTATTGGCGATGGGATCGCTATTCCCCATGTCCGTAATCCGATTGTTCTGCATGTGACGCGTCCGCTCATTACCTTATGTTTCCTGGAGCACGCCGTGGAGTTTGGCGCGATCGACCACAAGCCGGTGTCGATCGTGTTCTCGCTGATTAGTCCGACCGTACGTGCCCATTTGCGTCTGCTCTCCCGACTATCGTTTGCGTTGCAAGATCCTGGCTTCCGTGCGGTCATTCGCCAGCAAGGCTCGCGTGATGAGATCTTTGCTGAGGCGCATCGCATCGAAGCCTTGCTGGCGACGGGTGATCCTCTACGAGGGGGAGAAGGCACGTAGATGGCACTTCTCGTACTCGCCATCGGAATATTGCTGGCTAGTGGCTGTGCAGCGTTGGTTGCCTCGACGTCTGCGCGCTGGGCCACCGGCTTCGCGGTCGGCGGGGTTATCACTAGCAGTGTGCTCGGTCTTGTCCCGACTATCTCTGTGTTGCTTGGCGCACCAATGCGTGCGCTCTACGTCCCTTGGCATGTCCCTTACGGCTCGTTTTTTGTCGAACTCGACGCGCTATCTGCGTTCTTCTTGCTGCCTACCTTTCTCCTCTCGACCCTGACCGCTATTTATGGAGCCGAGTACTGGCGAGTGGACCAGCAGACAAAATCGCTGGGGCCACCGTGGTTCTTTTTCAACCTGTTGGTGGCCAGCATGATCCTGGTGTTGATCGCGCGGAATGGAGTCCTGTTTCTCACTGCGTGGGAAGTTATGGCGCTGGCCTCGTTCTTTTTGGTGACGTGTGACCATGAGCAGGCTCGTGTGCGCGACGCCGGATGGACCTATCTCGTCGCGACGCACTTGGGTGCGGATTGTGTCTTGGTGCTGTTTGTCTTGTTGGGGCGACAATCCGGCTCATTGGATTTTGATCGCTTCAATGCGCCATCAGCTCTGTCTGGTGTCCTCTTCATGCTGGCCGTCGTTGGGTTCGGCAGTAAAGCTGGGTTCATGCCTTTCCATGTGTGGTTGCCTGAAGCGCATCCCGCTGCCCCATCACATGTCTCGGCACTGATGTCTGGGGTGATGATCAAAACCGGGGTCTATGGATTGCTACGCATGCTGACCTTTCTGGGCCCGCCGTCGCTGTGGTGGGGGGAGCTACTGTGCGCGATCGGGCTTCTGTCTGGGATCTTGGGTATTATCTTTGCCCTGGCGCAACATGACCTCAAGCGATTGCTCGCGTACAGTAGTGTTGAAAACGTCGGCATCATTACCATCGGCCTCGGTGTCGGTCTCCTCGGCATGAGCACGACGTCGCCAATGCTAACGGTCCTCGGATTCAGCGGAGCACTGCTTCACGTTGTCAATCACGCGTTCTTCAAAGGGCTGCTGTTTCTCGGCGCAGGGGCGGTAGCACATGCGACCGGCACACGTGAAATGGACAGTCTTGGCGGGCTGCTGAAGACGATGCCCTGGACCGGATCGACCTTCCTCCTGGGGGCTATTGCCATTACTGGGCTCCCGCCACTTAACGGCTTTGTCGGTGAGTTCGTTCTCTATATGAGTGCGTTTCGTGGCGTACAATCCTTCGCGGGCATCACTGCTGCGACGCTCGTCGGTATCATTGCCGGACTCTCATTGATTGGTGGCCTTGCTGCCGCCTGCTTTACCATGGCAGGTGGAACGGTGTTTCTTGGGGAGCCACGGAGTTCTGCTGCGGAACACAGCCACGATCCTGGACTCTGCATGCGACTCCCGCTGGTGATCCTTGCCGTAGGCTGTGTTGCGCTGAGCCTGTTCTCTCCAGTCCTCCTTGACTTGCTGACGCCGACACTGGAACGGATTACCGGATTGTCAGCGGCGGCGATTATCGCCGTGCTCACGCCGGTGGGTGAATCACTCTCTGTTTTGGTGGTGCTATCCGGGGTGCTGCTGCTTCTGATTACCGGGTTGATGGGAGTGCGTCATCGGCTACTAGCCACACGTCGCGTCGACCACGGCGTGACCTGGGATTGTGGCTATGCACAGCCCACACCGCGTATGCAGTACACCGCTTCTTCTTTCACCCAACCGTTGACAGATCGCTTTGCGTTGCTGTTACGCTCCACCCGAACCCTCGTCCCACCACACGGGTTGTTTCCCAGCGACGCTTCCTTAGGCACAGAGACCGAAGACCTGAGCCACCGCTACCTCTTTGCCCCGGCCTTCACCGCCATTGGTCGCAGCCTGTCGTGCTTCCGTTGGCTGCAACAGGGACAGATCCAACTGTATGTGCTGTATATTGCGCTGACCCTGCTGGCATTGATGGTCTGGAAACTGAGCTAAGGTATGTATTTCATTCCGGCTCTGCACACCCTCTTCGCTCTCGTTTTTGCTCCCTTCCTGCTGAGCATTATTAACCGCACGAAGGCGATTGTCGCTGGACGTACTGGCCAGCCGCTCCTGCAACCGTACTATGATCTATGGAAGCTGCTCCAGAAGGGCGCAGTATACAGTCGGACAACGACATGGGTGTTTCGTGCCGGTCCGGTGGTTGGGTTGGCTGCAGTGCTTGCCGCACTGCTGGTGATGCCTCTTGGTGGTGCACGTGCGCCTGTGTCCTTTCCGGGAGACCTTCTTTTTTTCGCCTACGTGCTGGGGTTGCTGCGGGTCGTGACCGTCTTCGCCGCGCTCGACACTGGCTCCAGTTTTGAAGGCATGGGAGCGAGTCGCGAAGTGACCTTTTCTGTCTTGGCGGAACCGGCGCTCTTGCTGGGACTCGCGGTGCTCGCACGGCAAACGGACAGTCTGTCGTTGTCCACCATGTTTGCTGGAATCACGACGGACCTGTGGCGTGGTTCTGGTCCGGCGTTGGCGCTCATCGGTCTGGCGTTCTTCATCGTCTTTCTCACGGAAAATGCCCGCATGCCGATCGATGATCCGACAACGCACCTCGAACTCACGATGATCCATGAGGTTATGATCCTCGACCACGGTGGTCCGGATCTCGCCTATATTCTGTATGGCAGCGCCCTCAAACTCTGGGTACTTGGGTCACTCCTGGTCGGGATTGTTATGCCGGTGCGTAGCGGGCACGTGTGGCTCGACAGTAGTCTGGCGGGTGTCGCGATCGTAGGAATCGCCATACTGACAGGGCTGATTGAATCGGCGATGGCGCGGTTACGATTGTTGCATGTTCCCCAGTTACTGGTCGGCGCGGGAGTGTTGTCTGCCCTCGCTCTCGTGCTGGTGTTACGGTGAGCATATGAGCACGGGAATCGATTTGGTCTTGATTATGCTCGTCTTAAGCGATTTCGCTTTACTGGGATCGAGCCGCTTGGGCGCCTGTATTCGTTTTGTGGCAGTGCAGGGCGTATTGCTCGGTGCGTTGACCCTCGCAGCTCATGAAGAGACCATATCGCTCCGCCCAGTCATCTTGGCGGTACTGAGCGTTGGACTCAAGGGCGCGGCCTTTCCCTGGCTCTTGCTCCGCGCACTGCGTGAGGCCAACGTGCGCCGGGAGATCGAACCGTTTGTGGGATATACGTTGTCATTGTTGATTGGTGCTGTTGCCCTCGGATCTTCTTTGTGGGTGAGCAGCCGTTTGCCGCTACCCACACCGCCGGTATCGTCACTACTGGTTCCGGTAGCGTTTTTCACCAGCATGGTGGGGCTCTTTCTCATTATCAGCCGGAAAAAAGCACTGACCCAAGTGTTAGGGTACCTCGTATTGGAAAACGGCATTTACGCGTTTGGCGTGGGCACCGTGCAACATACCCCGATGCTGGTAGAACTGGGGGTGCTGCTCGACGTGTTCGTCGCCGTGTTTGTCATGGGGATCACTGTGTTTCATATCAATCGGCAGTTTGACCACATTGATACTGACCAGATGGCAGTCTTGAAGGATTGACAACATGATACTCCTGCTGCTGCTTTTGCCGACGTTGACTGGCGCATGCTGTCTTTTCCTGCGCGCAGATGAGGCACGGCGCAACGTCCTGGTCAGTACAGCAATCGCCCATACCGTAGTGACGGTGAGTACGTGGTGGACGTTACCAGCGGCGCACCTCGACGGATGGCTGTTGCTCGATGCCCCTGGTCGGGTGTTTCTCAGTATTACCAGCCTGTTGTTCCTCACCGTAGCCGTGTACAGCCTGGGCTACCTGCGTCGCGAAAGCGACGTGATACGGACCGACATTGAGGAAGGGTCCCTGTTCGCGAATGCGCCGGAAGCGACGTTCACGGGATGTTTGCTGCTGTTTCTGGCATCGATGACGCTCGTCGCCTGTAGTCAGCGTTTCGGTTTACTCTGGGTGGCGATTGAGGCGACGACCTTGGTGAGCGCGCCGCTGATCTATTTTCATCGCCACCATCGGTCGTTGGAAGCGACGTGGAAGTACTTGATGATCTGCTCGGTGGGTATTGCCTTAGCGCTGCTGGGCAATTTCTTTCTCGCAGTGGCCGCTGCCAATCCCCGTGGCGAGCCGATCCCGTTGGCCCTCAGTGATCTCGTGCAGCATGCGGATCGACTCCATCCTGTCTGGCTCAAAGCCGCCTTCCTGCTGTTTCTTGTGGGCTACGGGACGAAGATGGGACTCGCGCCGCTCCATACCTGGCTGCCGGATGCGCACAGTGAAGCGCCCTCGCTCGTCTCGGCACTGCTCTCTGGTGCGCTCTTGAACTGTGCTTTCTTAGGTATCCTCCGCATCCAGCAAGTATGTGCCGCTGCAGGGCAAGGGGCGTTTGGGCAGGGATTGCTGGTTGGATTCGGGCTCCTGTCGATGGCGGTCGCGGCGGTGTTCATCATCGGACAGACCGATTACAAGCGAATGCTGGCGTATTCGAGTGTTGAACACATGGGGATTATGTCACTGGGAGTTGGGATCGGTGGCGCCGCGACATTTGGGTCATTGCTGCATGCCGTCAATCACTCGCTGACCAAAGCGATGCTCTTCCTGGTTGCCGGTAATATTCTCACTGCCTATCGGTCGAAGTCCACGACCGAGGTCCGTGGCGTTCTGCACGTGCTCCCGTTTTCTGGTGCACTGTGGATTGTGGGATTTCTGGCGATTACCGGCTCACCGCCGTTTGGGCTATTTCTGAGTGAGTTTACGATTGTAAAGACAGCGGTAGATCAAGGGCAGATTGCTGTCGCTGTGGCTGCGCTCGTGTTACTTATGCTGATTTTTGTTGGGATGGCGACGGTCGTGTTGCAGATGGCCCACGGTGCGCCTGCGGAGGGCGCCCAACGTCCAGCCCTACGTGCAGAATCCGGATTCTCGATCTATCCGCCAGCTGCACTAGCTGTGATGGTCCTGCTTCTCGGATTGTATCTGCCGCCGTTTCTGTCGCGGGCTCTGGAAGAGGCCGCTCAACTACTTAGGTGATGCGATGAGCAAGGTAAGGCCGTGACAGGAAACAACTTACCGCAACGGCGATTGACAGGAAGAGGGGGAGTCCGGCAAAAGAGCAGGAATGACAGATGAGACCATCGTGCACT
>JAYVFX010001024.1:0-1646 GCA_043772795.1 Deltaproteobacteria bacterium | reverse complement strand
ACCGAAGACCGCTTGCAAGAGCATAATCTCCGCCATCGACAGACCGAACTGATCCTTCCACAGCAACGTAATGATGGCGATCGGAAAGAGTGCCATCGCCAAACCGTGGAATGCGCAAAGGAGGAGCGGGTTATAATTGAGACTACGTGCAAACATACCAGAGACTCAAAATAGACTGTCAGCGTTCATTGCTCGCAGCACCAAAGCATGGTAGGTCGGGGCCTGGCAACACCAGGAACAGATCACCTACAGATCAATTGAGATTGAGGAGGAACAATTGTGACGTTGATCAGAATAGCGCGACTAGTCGCGTTCGTGCTCGTCTGTGGATACCTAAGTTTTGGAGCCACCTCTGAGCTCTGGGCTGCATCAGAAAAACCCCAGCAGGTATTGCTAACCTGGATGTCAGTAACAAACTGGTTATGTGAGGTCGGGACGACTCGTATCCTCACGGACGGTTATATCACCCGCATTCCGCAGGACGCTTTTTCTGGTGTAGGCTTTGCGACCGCTGCACCCACAAAACCCGACGAGCCGGCAATCCGGCGGCTGATCGACGCTCTTGGCAGCAGTGGCAAGATTGATTTCATCCTCACCGGGCACAGTCACTTCGATCACTCTTTTGACACCGCAGTGTGGGCGAAACTGACGGGCGCACGGATCATCGGCTCTCGCTCGACCTGTCTCCAGGCAGTTGCTCAGGGCGTACCGTCGTCACAATGTACTGCCGTCGAAGGAGGAGAAGTACTGCCCCTGGGCGATCATGTAACCGTCCGGGTCGTACGCTGGAACCATAGTGGGGATGTCTCCACACCCATGGGGCGCGTCCTGTATACACCGATGGAATTAGTAAAGAGCCCAATTGTACCGGCTGGTGCCGCAGGGTTACGTCCCGGTACGTTGCAAGACTTTCCCAATGGCGGTGGCGCACGTGCATATCTGTTCACGATCACCACAGCGACTGGGCCAGTCAGTTGGTTCTATTCCAACACCGGGAACGCCGACACTTTTCAACGTGCGGCAGCGATTGATGAGCAATTCTTTACCACCCAAGGGTTCTCACTTGATAATCTGGTGTTTGCTACGCAGGAGGCCGCACCACAAGACAACCTCCGGGCAGCCATGAAAGCCGCCGGTCTTGATGGCGTTGATGTGTGGACCGGCTTTAGTGACCAACGTCTTGCTGAAGTGGTCGGCACGATTCTTCGTCCGAAGGTGCATATTCCCCATCACTGGGACGGGTTGTTCTCATCGTTCTTTAGTGGCGTACCGTTTCCTTATACCTCGGTGGCTGGGGCCGATGGTGTGGCCACCGCTCTTAAGGCGCAATCGATTGCACTGCTTCCGCCACAGCAGTACATGGACAAATACCAACTGATAACAAAAGGTGTGACACCCATCGCCAATGAGGAGATCAAGGCCAAATTGGGCTTGAACAAAACGTCACCCGCAGTGTCGGACGCACACCGCGGACAGATCGTTGTTCACAACGATTGATACCAATTCGTACATCGGCAGAAAGTGCAGTGTAGTGCCGCTGTAAATGTTCCTCGTTCTAACGGATTTTGTGGTCATAAACGTAAGCCTCCCATAGAGGAGGCAAGCAAGAGATTTTGCAGCCAGTTCGAGTGATAGTGAAAGCCATT
>JAYVFX010001023.1:0-8706 GCA_043772795.1 Deltaproteobacteria bacterium | reverse complement strand
CTTGCGATCACATAATTGGAAAGGTTGAACAATCCAACGCCCCAATCGATGCGCCGTAGATACTGCGGGCCTGCTTCCATTTCGCCGCCAGTCAGGGGGTCATAAACATCAAGCTCATGCCCGCGCAGCGTCAGGCCGTGCAGCCCATCGTCCATGTCCATCCGCACCACATAGATGCTGGTGGAATCGAGCGTCGCGTTGCCGGGATCTTCCGTGTCCGATATGATCTCGGTCGATTTGTCCGATTTCAAACCCACATCAACAATGGGAAGGCCGGTCAGTGAGTCCCATTTCTTGCCATAGGCATCCGTGATCTGTTGGTACAGATTCAAGCGGCGCGCCACGCGTCCCAGACCCAGGAAAGTATTCTCGTTGGCGAAAATGTGCGTAGCACCATCCACATACTTGCTTGCCGTATGCAGAGCGTCCAGAAACGTGTTTTCATTCGCGACCGAAGCCAAAACCTTCAAAGAAACGGTAGCGACTGCCAGGTCGATTGTCTGGCGGGACGGCATGTTTGAAACACGTTTCTTCAAACCCTCAAAACTATCCGGGTCTACACCCGCGTCGCCATTGATAAAGGCGTCATTGAACTTGAACGCCACGCTTTTTGCTTTCATGTTCATCTGCGTGGTCAGCGGGTCTTGAATGACGTTGCTATTGCCAGTCAGGAAACGGTCAATCTTCACGTCACCGCCCAGCGCCACAAGCGTCTCGGCCACTTTTTCAGTCGTGCCCGTACCTTCAGTGTATCCCGCATTGATCTTGCGGAATGCAGCCGCGGGCATGGTCTGCCAACGTACACCATCCACTTGCAGCCCGTCCACAACATCAAACGGGACTGTGTTGAGTAATTCAGAATACCGCAGCAAATCCATGATAAAACCCTTTTGTAGGGGGTCTTTGGATTGCTTGGCGTAGTCTGCTAAAGTAACTGCCATTTTTCATCTCCTGCCCAGGGGTTCATACCTATGCTCTTGGAGTTTTCTTGAATTCCTTTGCAGCTAGTTTGTATAAATCTCTGGACTCTGTAATATTTTGAATTGGGTTCTCCACTGTGTGCGAGCCGCCTTGTCCGCCCGTAGGCGGTAGCGCTCCAGCAGGACCAGCGGGTTTCTGTGCAAGTTGACTGATCCGAAGGTTCGCCGCCGCTTTCAAGAGTCCTGCCTGATTGTTTCCATGCAGAACCTTTAGAGCCGCCAGCGCAACATCGTTATCTTCAAATTGCATTGCTTTCAAGGTACTCTCCACGTCAATACTTTGCTCCGCCGCATTGCCACCACTTCCCACCGTGCCACCGATGGGTTGATCGGGTTGATTCCTGCCAACTCTCTCAGCAACTAAATCATCCAGCACGGACTGGCGTTGTGCCTCCCGTACTTGTGTTTCGTCAACATTGAGATACTTGGCAAGTTTCGCAAGCGTCTCTTCTTGAGACTTGATAGCGCGGTCAACGGCTTTATCTTTGCCACTTTTCAAGGCTTTGATTTCGCCATCTTGCGCGTCAACTTTCTTTTGAAGAGTTGCCATCAATTCGGTAAAGCTGGCCTCTAAAGGTTGGCTTTGTGATGCAGAAGAATTCGAGTTGGCACCCGGTTCTCCTGCATCTTCAAGGTTTCCCTCATTCGGTTTAGCTGACATTGTTTTTTTCCTCTCAAGCATAAAATAAAAACGCCGCTCTCCGGTGAGAGCGGCTATTTTTTCGATTGTTCCCCGAACTAGTTCGGGGCCTTACTCCTGCATTATACACCCCATCCCGCCTGTTTACAACCACCTGTAACCTACGGCCCCCCAAACGCCGCCATGGGGTCAGTCTGTGGTTCCTGCGGCGTGCCCTGTTGCTGCATTGCCAGCCCAATCGCCCGTAGCATGTCATCTGCATCATAGAAGCCGTGGCGCTTCGATTGATAATCCAGCGAGCTTTTCCCAGACCTCGTGAGTTCCGTTCCTTCCATCCAATACGCCTGCACCTGCGCGAGCAGGCCGTCTGAAAAGCCATTGGTAAGTTCTACCAATGACGGCGCATTATTCTGCGCAATGCCTGCCAGTTGTTCCTGTGTCGAATTGGCGGGCACAAATTCGCCGCTTTCATCTGTTCGAAGTTGTGCCGGGTCGCCTTGTGGCAGTCCCGCCGCAAAATCCACCATGGCGCGGTTGAGTGGCTTTTCCAGTTCGCTCTTTTCCTTCCAATACTTTTTTAGTTCCGGGGTCTGGTTCAAGAATTGTCTTGCCGCCGCGGGGCTTTCGTCTTTCAAGTTGAAATACATCTGTTGCTTTTCGGTAATGTCTGCGCCATATTTATCCGCCAGGAAGGAACGCGTCTTGCCATCGTAATAGGCTTCAATGGTATCCAGTGAACCGTAATATTTATACACATCCGGTCGATCGATCACCAGTTCCCGTTTCAATTGCAAAGCGCCGTTTATTTCAGGATGATCAGCCTTGAACTGTGTGGCCGCGTCGTTATTGGTATCCTGCAAATCGTAGTAGGTGGTCATCTTATCCCACACGTCCGCGCCAAATTCAGCCGCAACCGCATCCCGAATTTCCGCATACCCCTGCTTTGCGCCATTCCATTCCGTGCGGGTTGCACCTTCTGGCAAGGCAAAGGTCGCGCCAATGTCCAGCATTTCAGACATAAAGCGGTCGCGGTCTTGTGGCGTCCATTCCGAGAAATCGCCCTTGCTGTCGTAGAACTTGGATATTGTCGCTTCATCTAATCCAATCTCAGAAAGGATTTTGAAGCTGTCCCCAGGCGGCAGGCGTCCGAGGACGTTGTAGGCATAGGCCGCGTCTCGATCATCCCCCCCGCGCGCGGCAAGCAGAACGGTGTCCGAGAATTCGTATTCATCGCTCAGATCTGCGAACTGTTGGCGGTAATCTTCAGGGGATGTATTCTCACGCAAAGCCAGCAGTTTGTAATACTTGCCATAGAATTCTTCCACCGCCATATCGCCCTCGGTGCGTGCCTTGAAGCCCACGCCCAGAAAGTAACTCGCCATTTGCCCAGGTGCGCGTTCGTTGATGGCACGATGTACCGCCTCATCAAACTCCGGCCCTTCGCGGTTATACATAATGTCATAGGCTTTTTCTTTGGAGAGTTCACCCTGTAATACCATCGCAGACAACGCCCGCCCTACGCGCTTTTCTTCGTAGGCATCCAGGCCGCCCTGCATATTGATGAACGGGTCAAACTCACCGTACTTCGCACCCGGGAGAATGCCTATATCTGGCATCATATCCACGCCTGTTTTTTCCTTGAGTAGATTCAAGCCTGATTTTAGGTCTTGTGTCGCGGGCACCAGCCGCCCCAACCATCGGCGCGCGGCCTCATCTTCACCCTTACGGTACAGATTGAAGGCCATCGCCCACTGCAAAGGCATTGCCATGCCGAAGCCGAATTTACCCATATCATCCACCGCCGTACTCATCCAATCCACGCGCTTTTTGGGGTCATTGAAGTCTGAACCTGTCAGGCCCGCCAGTGGATTAAGTGCCGCTTCCAGATTGAAGAACATTGGACTTGTATTCATCCCCGGCAGTTTCACCTGCATGTTGTATCGATAGAATTCCGGCTGGTCGCTGTGTACCTTATCCATTGTAGCTTTCCATTTGGCATAGGCCGCAATCGTTCCGGGTGTATCCACGACCCTTTCCCCCCATCTCGCATAGTTACGACTACCCCAATAGTGGTACATCGTAAAGAAGGATGTAAATTTATCTGCATACGTTTTGTTGTAATCATGTAAAATGAAATTACGCGTCTCGTTTGCAATGGCCGCCACCGCGCCACGGTTGGATACCGTGCGCCTGTCCATTTCACTTGCCCACTTGGATAACCCTTGCTCCATCTCATCATTGAGTTTAGAGTCAATTGGCACAGTCTGCCCCCACTTTTCCAGCGTGGTATTCTTGAAGCCGTCCAGCACTTCACGCAATCCGCCTTTCATGTTTTCCAGCAGTTGCCGCGTGACTGTTGGTTGGGTTGTTTCCACGTAGGGGGGGATGGGCGCGGTTCGTTTCTTCAATAACGCCGCCGCTTCTTCAAAAGGAACTTCGTCAATCGTTGAGTAGCGCGGCAATTGCTTTGCCGCGCGTTCAGCATTTACCGCATTGAATAAATGAGACTTGCCGCCTCTCCAATTGGGAACGCCCGATAAATCCATTTGAGAAAGTTTTGTACCTTCTGTTGTGAACGTCTTGGTTTTCCCTGTGGGATTGCGTAGGAATTCGCGCACAAAGTTTGCATCATCCGCCTGTTCAGGGGTAATAAATCCAGCATCAGAAAGCACGCGCCCCGCGTCGTCTATTCCCATTCCGGCTTTATTGAATAACCCAGGCAATACGCCTTGTTTGTCCTTTCCTATTTTTCCGCCTGTCACATCTCCGAATTCAGCGATATTGATACCACCCTTTTCTCTTAGCAGTGCGAGCGGGTTGCCTTCAATGTCACTTGAAATCGTGACGCTCTCACTAACAGACGGTGGCGCATTTACATTACCAGCATTCCGCACGCCCTCCTCACCAGTTTCCAGAAGTGTATTTACTTCTTTTGCGTTTGGTTGAACACGCGCAAAGCTATCATAGTCAAGATGCGTTTCCCAATCCCCGATCTGCTGCGTCAGGTCCGTGATCTGTTTCAGCCGCGGGTTGTTCAAGTCCTTGAATTCATCCAGCTTGATCTGGTCAATATTCGCGCCCGCGAACTGCGCCATTTCATCGAGTATCCCATCCTGCCCCATTAGGGAGGATTGCGTATAGCTTCGCCAGAATGACGACTGCTTTTCCTTGAACCACTTCCAGAGCATCCCGTTGAATTCTGTGTTAGTCAATTCAGCCGGGTTGACGTTCGGGAAGTCATCAGCCATTGAAATCTTTTTCAATACCGGCTTGCCATCGTCGCCGATATCCAGCATCACGTTACGCACCTGTCCCCATAGCTCAGCCGGGGGAGTGCCTTTCTTGCTCTGCGCATACACGCCCTTGTAGACGTTATCCGCATACTCACGCCATTTGACGTTACCATTCTCAAGCGTCTGTCGCAGTTGAGAAAACCGCTGCTCGAATTGCGGCATCTGGTCGGGGGGTATCATCCGCCCGATCCTGTCTCTCATTACATCGGCATAATCCTGATACACATTTCGCAGTTGCGAGCGCAGTTCCACCAGCGCCCGGAATTGATTGAGTTCCCCTTCGCTCATCACCTTGCGCCCGCCTTCATCAAACGCTTTCTCGATTGTGACCACTACATCCGCCAGGGGGTTATCTCCAGAGACGAGCGCCGGCTCGTCCGTAGTGCGCTTTGCCAGATCATCTATCTTCTTTACAAACCCATCCATCTGTTCAGAGAATGAAACAGCATCCGGCGCGGTCTTGCGTATGGTTTCCAGTTCATCCAGTAAATTAGAGCGGCGCAATGTATCCTTGAAATCCGGGTCCAGTTCCAGCGAACGCCACGTTTCAGCAAAGCCCGTGGCCTGTTCATTCCTAAATCGCTTGAGCGTCTCTTTCACATCCCCGAATGTTTCCAGCGCGTGAGTGTAAAGCCTATCCGCCATTTCCTTTGGCAGTCCTGCAATTCCATCCACCGCAGGGATCCCGCCGTAGCGCATGGCCTTTTCCATTTCCGCCTCAACGACGTAGCGCGTCAGAATGGCAGAGTGGACTTTTTCAATATCCTGTCCCACCGCCAGAAAGCCAAAGCCGGATTGCCCCGCCTGCCCTACGCCCGCGCCTGTCTGGGTAGGGAGAAAGCCGAGTACCTTCTTGATCGCCGCAGTCTCACGTTCCAGCACCGGCGCGACCCAGTCCTTTTTTAGCGCCCGCCCTACTGTGCTTTTTGCGAACACTTCCACGCCAGTGGTCAGAGCCTCTAGCCCTGCCTGTGCGCCGAGATCGTGGTAAATATGAACACTATTGGATAACAGGTTACGGAACGCATACGCCGGGCGCATTCCCATCAACACACCTGCATAAAATCCCTGCAAGCCGCTGTATACCTTATTCCCTGCAATGGCATTATTCACACCATTCGCCCAAATCACAGCAGGCTTGCTTTTCTTCAGATCATCAAAAGATTTTGCTAAAAATTTCTGCCGTTCACTTGCATTTACCCCAACAGTCTTGAGTTCCGTCGCCGCCTTCATCATGTCATTCACGGATGGATACATATCGTCCACAACCTTATTCAGTCCCCCCATCGCCTCCTCTACCAGCTTCGGCAAATCATTACCGTGCTTTGTGACAAGGCTTTCAATCTTCACTTCATCCACCAGGCGATTGAAAAACTCCATGCTCTGCATCCCCGCATGTGAAAAGGGCATGGTTCCAAATGCTTCTTTGAGTTGTGCGAAGGCACGCCCCGCCACCTGTTCATCACTGGCTGAGATATTACGGAATGCCTTGAAGGTATCTAAAACGTCATCAGTGTTGCGAAAACGCCCGGTCATGGACTGAAAGACTGTGCCCACTGTCTTTTTCATCAATTCGGCTTTTGCGCTGGATTCGGATGCAAAGAAGCCATATTCTGTGGCGTACTTCTGCACACCCACGCGCGCCGCGTTCACAGCACCCTGCAATTTCTTCACCGCGTCCCGATCATCCGCTACTTCTCCGAGTGCCCTGAAAGCCTTATCCATGCCCTCATCTGCAATCTTGATAAACTCATCCCCCGCGCTTGCCAGGCGCGCACGTCCAATGTTCTTTAGTCCCAGAATTTCAGAAAAGCCAGGGACATGTCCCACCGTCTGCCAGGGCAGTTCCACGATGGTTTTTCCAAACAGGCGAATGGGCGTCTTGGCTTTGCCCACTTTCCCGATCAGTCCCATCCCCATATAAGTTGTCGGGTCGCCCAGCACAGACCCCGCCAGTTCCACCCACGGGTTTTCGAGTTCACTCACCAGCAGATCCGGGTTTTCGCCCGCCTTTACGCGTCGAAAATACTCCTCTTTCTTGGCGCTGTCCCAATACATCGTATACAGCATATTGGAGGCGCGCTGATAATTCTTGATCGTGGTAACCTTCTGCGCAATGTTCTTGCCTGCGGTCATGGCACGTAGTGCGTTATACGCCACCATCCCCGGATTGACATTATCATTGAAAGCGTTGATCAGACTGCCCAGCCGGTGCGCGATGGGGGTATCTCCCATAAACTTTACCAACTGTTCCTCCGAATTGCTCAGATCCGGCAGTAGCGTAGACCCGTCCCCAATTTCATCTAACGCGGCATTGAAAGCCTGCCCCTTGCGGACTCCCTTTTCCAATAAACTAAGTGATTCCAGCCCAGTAGCGATCACCTGCCCGCCACCGCGGTACATCGTGCCTGTAACCGTCTTGATTGCCTCCCCGATATTCATATCCTCCGAGATGGTTTTCTCGCCCGTGAGTGGGTCGGTATCCGTACCCTTCATGGATAGATTGATGGCCGCGAAGGACTGCGCGGCATCCTCTGCCTTGACGCCCGTCCATTTGCCGATCCACTTATCCCAGCCCAGCTTATCATTCAGCACATCATCGCCGCTCTCGCCCGCTTGCTCGATAAGCGTCGCCTGCTGTTCCGTGGGTCTGGAAACGAGCTTCGAAGGGTCGAATATCTTTGCGAATACCTTACGTGCAAAACCTTTCAAGCCAGGCCCATAATAGGGCATTCCATACTTATCCTTATCCAGGCTCATAAACGGCATGGGTTCCGGTTGTGGCGCGCCGGGGTTGCCCTCACCCGGCTTCTTTGGGGGTTGCTGTCCACCGCCACCGAACGCGCCAAGAGGATTTGCCCCACCTCCGCCGCCAGACTGCCCGCCACCCCCGCCAAATGCACCCAATGGATTAGGCGCAACCATTAGCCACTCTCCATTCTCATCTCAAGCGTACTCGTAGGCGTTCCGCCTGCATTAGCGGAAAGTATCGGCTTCGCCCTGTTTTCCTCTGCGCGTCTGCGTCTGCGCTTATCCAGTAACGCCGCCACTTCAGGAGTAACATTCCCCCGGCTTTTCGAATAATAGACGGATCTGATGTTTGAATTCGGGTCTTGTCCCGCGGGTGCATGCCATGCGCCGCCAGACCATGTGTATCCAGGGCCAGGTGCGCCGGGCAGTGTTGCTGCGCCCAATTCCCAGGTATTCGTAGAAAGATTCAAGGAGTAACCGCCTTGAATCATCGACTGCGCGGTTGCATTGAGAGAGCCTAACATTGACGACGGAATACTTTTTGGGGCCTGGCCGTTTGCGATCTGGTTCTTGTAGTGGTTTGCCAACTCCGTCAGTCCCACATTGGCTCCCCCCATAACCCTGTTTTCGCTTCCGATGGGGCCGCTGCCGGTGGGCAGGGTATAGCTCCCGCTACCTGTCGCCTGCGCCTGCTGTTGCACCATCGAAGCCGCAACCGTGGGGGATAAGCCTTGTGCCACCAACTCCGCAACCGTGGGCGGGCGGTTCTGTGATTGTTGCGCCCTCGCGCTCGTCGTGCCCGCGCCGGGCTGTAAACTGATATACGACCCCTTCGGAGGCGGCACCACCATTTTGTTATAACTCTGGATCTTCTGTTCATCGATTCCGTAGGTGGATGCGATGGAGGCAAAGGTATCGCCTTCACGCACCTGATACGATTGCGGAACGTCCGGGGTCCTCAGCTGCCCCAATGTTTGGGGAACGTTGCTAGGACCTGCAAAAGGATTGTATGGCTGTTGATTAGGCGCGGGAGGCCCGTAAG
>JAYVFX010001022.1:0-2480 GCA_043772795.1 Deltaproteobacteria bacterium | reverse complement strand
CACGACCTGGTGCGTGGGTGGGTGGGTGGGAAGCATCAAGCCCAGCTCAAAGACCTAAAATGCGCGTGGACTAAATTTGTTGACCACAAGGTTTTCTGGTGATTACGATCGTGAGAAATAACCGAAAGAGAGAAACTGCATGGACCTGATTCTCTGGCGACATGCTGAAGCCGAAGATGGAATTCCTGATACTGCTCGTAAGCTGACGTCGAAAGGCGAGAAGCAAGCGCAGAAGACCGCCAAATGGCTCAAAGAACGTATCGAGTCGCCGGTGCGTATGATCGTGAGTCCGGCGGTTCGCACGCAACAAACTGCCCTCGCACTGACTGATAAGTTCGAGACCAGTGGGGAAGTAGGATTAAGTACGTCGGTGAAACGAGTCTTACGTGCGGCTGGTTGCCCAAATGCTGAAGGAACCGTGATTGTTGTTGGACACCAACCGACCCTTGGTCAGGTTACAGCATTTCTTTTGACTGGCGAAGAAGCAGAATGGGATGTCAAAAAAGGTGCCGTGTGGTGGTTTGAAGTTACAAACAATAGTGGCAAACCGTATGCGTCATTACGGGCAGTCATTGCTCCCCGAGAAGCGTAAGTAAAAGAGGGAAACATGGCACGTGTTCGGTTTCACCTGGCTTTTCCTGTGACTGATCTGCAAGCCGCCCGGCAGTTTTATGTAGATCTGCTGGGCTGTCGTGTCGGGCGTGAAAGCGACCGCTGGATCGACTTTGATTTTTTCGATCACCAAATTACTACTCATCTAACAACAAGTGCTACTGAGTCAAGTGCGGCTAATCCTGTCGATGGCGATCAAGTGCCCGTCCGCCACTTTGGGGTTATCCTGGACTGGGAAGCTTGGCATACCCTGGCGGAGCGTTTGCAACGTAATAAGGTACATTTTGTGATTGCTCCCCACATTTGTTTCAAAGGTGAAGCCGGCGAACAAGCGACGATGTTTATCACAGATCCGAGTGGTAATGCGCTCGAATTCAAATCTTTTCAAGATATGAGCCGGGTGTTTGCCAGCTAATGCCATTTACTACATGCTCTAAATCGAACCACATGACATTCGTACACTTCCACAACATGCCCCCTTACTCATGTCATTCTGAGCAGAGCGAAGAATCTCTCTGAGAGACCTTTCCTTGCACTCAGGATGACAGACCCCGGGTGCCAATCTTTTGTGGTCTGATTTAGCCTGCCAGCAGTTGTTCAAACGCCGCCAGCTCTTCTTCCAAAATGCTGAAATACTTTGCTTGCGGATGATGAAAGACGAGCGCTGAGACCGACGCTTCGGGTTCCATCATAAATCCTTCGGTTAAATCTACTTCGATCATTTCCGTCACCTGTAACAGCTTGAAGAGCTTGGTTTGATCTTCCAGCCGTGGGCAGGCCGGATAACCAAAACTCACGCGGACTCCACGATACCGAGCTTTGAAACGCTCACGCATGGTTAGCTCAGCCGAATCTGGGAAGCCCCACATTTCTCGCAGCCGTCGATGGAGTAACTCGGCAAAGGCCTCCGCGCTTTCAATCGCAATCGCTTGGAGCGTGTGGGATTTCGGATACCGCCCCTCTTGCTTGTACTGTTCGGCCAGTTTACGCACGCCATGACCACAGGTTACGGTAAACATCGCTACGTAGTCGCGCCTGCCTGAACTTTGTGGAGCAACAAAATCGCTTAAGCACAACCCTTCGCCATGTGCCTGGCGCGGGAAATGGAACACTTCGAGGATCTCAGTACCAGTAGAATTGTAGATGAGGATCTGATCGCCGTTGGAATTCGCCGGAAAAAACTTATAGACTCCACGAGCACGCAGCATCTTCTTCGCCAAAATCTCGTCTTCTAGCGCGCGTATGAGCCGATCAAGATCGCGTGCTTTCTTGTCTCCTTGTTCGAGCAGGGTCTCTAAATTGCCTTTAAGCCCGAGGTGTTTGCCGTACAGCATAGTCGGATTGATATAAGCAAACACATCTTCCAAATCGTAGTCATCAAGCACATGCGAGCGCAGATCCGGTGGCAGGGGAATCTCTTGCTCATACGTAATTGAGGACACACGCGGTGTTGCTGCCGCTTCTACAATAACTGTTGTCTCCGCTGGCTTTTGCAGTTGCTCAATAAGACGTTTGCGATCGGCGACAATCTTTTCGCTCAGTGCTGCGCGTTTGTCAGGGACCACAATCTGATTGGCGAGATCGAGGCCGTTCATGGCGTCGTTGGCGTAGCAGACCAGCCCTTCGTACTCAGGGGCGATCTTGGTCGCGGTGAAACGGGCTGTGAGTGCGGCTCCACCAACGAGGATGGGGCAGCTAACACCTGCCGTCTTCAAGTCTTGAGCGGTGACGACCATCTGTTGGGCAGATTTGACGAGCAGTCCGGACAAGCCGATCATGTCTGGCTTATGCGTCCGATAGGCTTCAATCAGGGTCTCGGGCGGAACCTTGATCCCTAAATTGATCACGCGATAGCCATTGTTACTGAG
>JAYVFX010001021.1:0-3399 GCA_043772795.1 Deltaproteobacteria bacterium | reverse complement strand
CGCAAGCGCCTTGCTCTGGACACGCGCCCGTATCTGTTCAATCTCATCCAACTCGCTCTGATCGTCCTCACTGTCCTTGCCCTCGGAGCGTTCGCGTTTGTCGTGCAGCAGGGACTCATGGGAGCGCCCGAGATGCGCGTTTTTGGCAATGGCTCTAGCAATCTTTTCCTCCACTGGTATCAAGACCGCACTGACCCTATTGTTCCACAAGGTTGGGTATTCTCGTTACCGGTGTGGACGTATCGAGTTGCGATGCTGGCGTGGGCACTGTGGTTAGCCTTCGCGTTGATTCGTTGGTTACGGTGGGGGTGGGAATGTTTCTCCACGAATGGTTTGTGGCGGAAGTCTGAGCGAGTTGTTCCCCCAGCCAGTGAGGGAAAGCTGGTCGCGCCTGCAGCAACCGAGTGAGGGGTAAGTAAGGAAAGGGAGAGGAATGCGAAAGAGGGATGAATCTCGGGGGCAACGACGCTCCGCAAGCAGGCAAGCCTGTTGGCATGTCGGCATTGATCGTTGGTTTCGAGGCTTGTTTTTGTTGGGCCTCGTCGGTCTGAGTGTTGGGCTCATCTGGTACTCGTTCGTTGAGGCCCAACCCGCGCCAGAACAGAGAAGTCGTGCAGCACCAGACGATGATCCTTTTCGCTTGCGCGCACGAGAGCGCGAGGTCGATCCGACTGGCGAAGAGGTAGAAAAACAACCGCGAACACCTTCTCTACGAGAACAAGATCTGCCAGAGGAAGAACCTGTCACTCCAGCCTCACGCGATGAGACCGGCTCACCACCTGAGACTGAAGGACAGGTGCCGACTGTAGAACAACCGGTGACGCCACAGCCTAGCGAAGAACGTCCGGCTCCACCTGAAGCGGTAGATGAGCAAGTACCAGCATCAACGGAAGAAGAACCGCCTGTTGAAGAGCCGCAGAAATCGCTTGCGCCTCAAGAACCCCCGCCAGTCGTCAATGAAGAGCAACGGCCATCAGAACCACCGGCGGCTGAAGCGGTACCAGAAAAAGCGCCACCGCAGCCAACACCCGAAATGCCCCCTGGTCATCCGCCTGTGGAGCATACGCATCCAGTAAGCGCCCCTGAAGATGCAACCGCATCGACCGAAGAAGCAAAGCTTCTCAGCAATATTCACCAAGTGACCTTTGTTGGGCAACGTGCGGGAGAAGGGTATTTCAGCCAAGACGGCTCACTCTTAGTTTTCCAAAGCGAACGAGAACCGGGCAATCCTTTCTATCAGATTTATCTCCTGGATTTGCAATCCGGCGACCTGCGCCGAGTCTCGCCCGGAGTGGGGAAAACCACCTGTCCATGGATTCATCCCAGTAAGAAAAAAGTCTTGTTTGCTTCCACACATCTCGACCCACATGCCGCAGAGAAGCAAAAGGCTGAACTTGCCGAACGAGCCGCAGGCCAAGAGCGTCGCTACTCCTGGGATTTTGATGAGCAGTACGACTTGTTTGAAACAGACCTCGGGAGCGGGAAACTGACGAACCTCAGTAAGGCCCGCGGCTACGACGCGGAAGCCTCATGGTCGCCGGATGGATCACTGATTGTGTTTGCTTCCAATCGCCACGCGTATACTGCTCAGCTCCCGGCTGAAGACCAGGAAGCGTTTACTCGCGACCCATCCTCACAGATGGATATTTATCTCATGAAAGCGGATGGAACCCTGGTACGACGTCTGACACATAGTCCAGGATACGATGGTGGTCCGTTCTTCAGCGCTGACGGGCGAAAAATTTGTTGGCGGCGATTCTCTGCTGATGGTGCGACGGCTGAAATTTTTACCATGAACGTCGATGGTTCAGAGCAAACACAGATCACCAAACTCGGCGCGATGTCGTGGGGACCGTATTTTCACCCTTCGGGTGAGTATCTCATTTTCGCGAGTAACTTGGAGGGGATGAAGAACTTTGAGCTGTACATAGTTGATGCGGCGGGGAGTAGCACACCAGTGCGAGTGACATTCACTAGTGGTTTTGACGGGCTTCCGGTCTTCTCTCCCGATGGCAAACGACTCGCGTGGAGTAGTGGTCGCGGCCCACAGAAGCGGCCGCAGATTTTCTTTGCGGAGTGGAATGATAAAGAAGCGCGCCAAAGGCTCGGCCTTGCGACTACAGTTGATGCGCCTGCCGCAGAGGAAGAGGCTGCGCCCCTGTCCGTTCTCGCTAAAGCCCTCTTGCCTATCAATGATCGAGGCCTTCGTATTCACCTCGATACACTCGCATCGGAGAAGATGGACGGGCGACTGACCGGAACCGAGGGCGAACGACGAGCAACGGAGTACGTAGCTTCTGTGTTTCAATGGCTGGGGCTGACTCCGGTGGGGGATAACGGCAGCTTTTTCCAGAGCTTTCAGTTCACTGGGGGTGTTTCGCTTGGGACTGACAACCGGCTTCAGATACGCTCGGAACTTGGTGAGCAAGTATGGATAGTCAATACAGATTGGCGTCCGCTGTCGTCGTCGAAGATTGGCACTTTTGCATCGGCAGAGGTGGTATTCGCCGGCTATGGCATCGTCGCCCCCGCGGCTGATGGGAACGGAGCGTACGACTCCTATGCGCATCTGGACGTGACGGATAAATGGGTCATGATCTTCCGCTATGTGCCAGAAGGGGTGTCTCCCCAGGTCCGCCAACACCTCAACCGCCATGCGAGCCTGCGATACAAGACCATGATCGCACGGGATAAAGGCGCTCGTGGAATCATTGTTGTCAGTGGGCCGCAATCGCAGGTCAAAGGGCAACTCGTACCGTTGTCGTTTGATGCTTCAATGGCGCAGAGCAGTATTGCGTCCCTCTCGCTGAGTGATGCGGCAGCGGAACGACTGCTACAGTCGAGCGGAAAAACGTTAGCTGCCCTGCAAACCAGCCTCGATTCAGGGGCAATGGCTCCCGGGTTTACCCTTCCCGGAGTTCGGCTTGCAGCGTCGGTCGATATCGTGCAAGAAAAGCGCACTGGGCGCAATGTGCTCGCTCGACTCACTGCCGGCCAAAGCGTGGGAAAGTCCGCGGTGGTTGTGGGTGCACATGTTGACCATCTTGGACGTGGTGAAGGAGCGGGCTCTCTTGCTCGTGAAAGTGAGAAAGGGCAGGTCCACTATGGAGCGGATGACAATGCCTCCGGCGTCGCTGGCCTTCTTGAGCTCGCTCAAGCATTGACTGAGGCCAAGGGAAAAGGAGAGTTGCGGCTGCAGCGTGACGTAGTGTTTGCTGCCTGGTCTGGAGAAGAGCTTGGGTTATTGGGATCGAATCACTTTGTCCGCACGGTGAACGGGGTTGGGACCGAGCCGACTGTCATTACTCCGGGAATCACCGCGTATCTAAATATGGATATGATTGGGCGCATGAAGAACGCGGTGATCTTGCAGGGAGTGGGGTCGAGCTCAGTCTGGGT
>JAYVFX010001020.1:0-4594 GCA_043772795.1 Deltaproteobacteria bacterium | reverse complement strand
TTCGCCTGCCCTTCCCCCACGGCGGGAGACCTCACGCGCCGATGGCGGGGGTTGGGAAGATCAAGAAAGGGCTACAGGGGGAATAGCGGGGATGGCTGCTTCGGCAGAAGTAGTATCCTTAGGCTGGTACACTTTTCGAGCGCGATGGCAGGAGAGCTTTCTCCTGTGCAGCGGGAACAGAGCGAAGATTCGCAGTGTAATGACCGATCCACACCGGCTCGTCGTCGGGGATACGAACGTAGACTCCCACAACCGTTCGTTGTCTAGGATGCTTCAACTCTCGCAGCCACTGAATTAAGGCTGCCGTGCTTTAACACCGTCGGCCTTAAAGGAAGTGTGAGCTGATGCCTGAGCTAGATAGCCAGGTTGGTAACAAACGACGGAGGCCGTTTCCAACGCATGCGGCAAGTAAATGTACAAGAAGCCACCATTCTGAATCACGACGGAATCCCGCTGCGACTCTGGAATACGAGATAAATGGAGAGTATCCGGCATAGGCTTGTTTGCCTGGATGAACACAAGCCCATAATCATCGAAGCATTCGGCCTTCGAGAGAAAATCCTGCGTCGGCAGTTGCATGTCGTAAGACACCCAGCGCACCTGTGCGGTAATGTTTTGCTGCAATGTCAGCGGGACATCGGCTTGCCACCATTGGCCAGTACGATTCGGCATGTGCCCAAGAAGCCAGACATACGGAACCTCTGGATGAAGTAACCGTGCCAGTTCAGAGACCACACTCTCGTGCACCAAGAGCATGTCGTGATTGTTTGGATTCTTCTCAATACGCATTCTCGAATACCTGCAAAAACCGACTGGAACTGTAATAGTGCAGCTAGATCAATAACACCACTGGTTCAAGGGCCGCTCATTGGTCGGCTTTCATGAGTCAAAAACTTACCTTGAATTGGCAAGAAGATTGGGGTGCCTCACAAGCCGTTCACTTTCTCCACCGTCAACCAAGGTCATGGGATGCCATCCATCCCATTCGGGCTTTGGTGAGACTTCCCCATTGCTCTCGATCAGTGACACTTCGCAGGTGCCTACTTCCTCAGTGAAGGCCCGGACCTCGCGGATGACGCCACCCCGGATAACTACACCCACGTCTACGTATCCGTGTTTGCAGTTGGGACATCTCGGACCGAATAGCTCATCTTCGCGGATGAGGAGGTCAGTGTATGTTGGGTCGCCGATATTCCCTCCAGTTCCACCCAGAAAATAAGACCATGCGGGAACAGAACCACTACGGTCAAGCCGCCAGAGTAGAGGCTCACCAACCCGGTACATCACAAATGAAGATCCGAGCGGGACAGAACAATAGCCCCACTGGAATCCAACCAGGTGTCCAGGTAAAGAGAAGCCGCAGCTCGGGCAACGAATGTCAGCTTCAACAGTAGCAAAGGATGGCATCGACCTGACCTCCTCTCACGGAGTCCTTGACCACCATGAACCAAGCGAGGGTGCTGGAGGAATCCTTGGAAATTCTTCTTCACGACTTGTTCCTTGATTCAAATTATCGGCTGTCGGCGGTATCCGAACATCGAGTTAGCGCCCTGACTTCCATGGTCCAAGTGGTGGCGCAGGAGGTGTATACGGCCGGTCAGATTGTTCGGATCGGGGAGATGTCGCCACCGGAACATTCGATGACTCATTCACGACCAGGGGCGGTGCAGGTGGCTGCACGCCCTGTGATATCGGCTGACTATTGGCGCGCTCGCGGGTGCCGAGGCTTGAGAAGTAGACGGCAACGATAGCGATCGCAATGATGGCGACAACAACCAGCGAGCCTTGCCTACCTGCCGCTGTTGGATTGGAGGCGACATGTGCTACCGCGTCATGGCCACAGTTATCGCAATAACTTTTACCTGGCGGGATTGCGACAGTACAGGGGCAGTAAACGCATTTCGTCATCTTGTGGTTCTCCTTACCAGACTCTGGCCTGGTTACTTTGCCGACATCGGCTCAAAATCTTTTAACGCTAATTCATCAAGGCTCTCCGCTCTCGTTGCAAAATCGTTCAAAGCTAGTCACCGGCAGTTATAGTCCCACTTTATGCGGAATTTGCCTGCCGCCCCTCCATGTCTTACTCCACCAACCAAACTAATAGGACCACCGGAGTACCTCAACTTGGTTTCTTTGGACTGCTCCTCAGCAACCACGCTACTCGCGCCGTAGCCCCATAAGCCTTTGGTTTCCCATTGAACCTCAATGCCATCGTCCTGATTGTTATGCGTGCTCCAACTCACCAGCGTGATTTCCTGATTGAGACTTATCGTTTGCGGTGGCGGCTCCCATTGTATGGTGTTTGTGACCTGACTTTGCGGGTTCGTATAACTGAGCGAATTGCTACTCACGTTGATGGCGCTGCCTTTCTCTAGCAAAACTCCCTCAGCGCGCGTGCAGCCTTGAGCTACGGGTTGTGCAGTCTTCGAGCCACCTGGCGAGGCGTTCCACGTGCCTGACCATGTCCGTCCCTGCCAGTCCCAGGTCACTTCACCCATGAGCGAGGTACCCACAAACCTGCCGACGTAGCGGGCCGTCAGGCCGTCATTCGTGCCGCCGTTATCTCGTCTGGTAAAGACGACCTGGTTCTGATCCCAGTATTCCAACCGCAGCCAACCACCCGAACCGTCCTCCCATTCGCCGCGCAGCTCCCCGCTGGCGTTGAGCACCAAGTTTCCTTTTACTGTAGTTTCTGCCGTTTCCGTTTGCCGTAATTCCCCCGCCAATTCTGGCAGCTTCGTCACCGATTGGGTAACCCAGCCCATCGGAGTATCATCGGATCGCACATCATAGTCGAGCTGCACGCGCGTTTCGGGATTGGTCGCGTGGCGCTTCAAAGCAATCAACTTGGTGAACGCGTTATGAGGGTCGGACTCAAAACCGTCGTTGAGCCACTGCCGGACGTATACCTCTGTGTTCGGACCGGAACCGGGTCGAATGCTTCCGTCCGGCGCGCTAGAGTAGTCGGCCAGCTTTGCTTCGTAGACTTCCGCGCCACGGCTTCCCATGACTTTGTCTCTGTACTGGACCGCCTCCTGAACTGTTGGAAAACGAACGACCTGCCATTGAGTCGCGTACCAGACGCGATAATTGAAATTACGAACTGTACCTTCCGCTGGGCTCTGTGCATGCCCAGCTCCAAACACTGTGAGCACCAATGCGAGCGTGCCCCAATTGACGAACAGAAGCTTTATAGCTCGACTCATACCAGGTCCTTCGTGCGACAAGGTGACGATCTGCCTCTTCACCGAGCAGTTCTAACCGCAGCTGTAATTCCACTCGATGCGAAATTTACCTGTGCCTCCTCCGTGTCTGATCCCGCCGCTCAACTTAATCGATCCACCGGTGTACTTGAATTTGGTTTGCTTGGATTGCTCCTGCGCGACTACGCTACTCGCGCCGTAGCCCCATAAATTTGTCGTTTCCCACTGAATCTCGATCCCATCGGGCTGCTCATTGTGTGTAGCCCAGCTCATCAACGCAACGTCATCCCCTGTGATTATGCTCGGCGGCGGCGGGTCCCATCGGATGGTATTCGTCACGCTAGTATCAGGGTTTGTATACGTGAGCACGTTGCCATCGACGGTGATGGCACTGCCCTTTTCTGTAAGAATGCCGTCACCGCGGGTGCAGGTTTGGCGGGTTTGCGGCTGGGGAATATTGACCGCAGTGTTAGCAACCGAAGACGGGACAGCTTTCTTCCCATCGTTTCTGCTGGGCAGATACTTATACGCTCCGTACACAACTATCGGTATAAGCACAATAATAGCCAGCCATCCCCCTAAACCTATGCCGAGTAGGCCCTCGCCCGCTGCGGCTGTGGCTTCTGCGCCGATTTCGACGCCCGCCGCTGCGCTCGCAGCCGCAGCTTCTGTTCCGGCGGCTGCCGCGGCCTCGGCTATCATGGACTCTCCTAGAGTTGGCCCGACGGAACGGATGAGTGCCTGCCTGGCCAAATTACTCACAACTTGTTTTCCAGCCTTATCTGCTGCCATCTCCGCGAGCATCCCTTGGATCGTGCCGACTGACTTTCCAGTTATTTGCGCAGCCTTGGCTATGCTCCAAGTTCCGTCCCCAAGCTTTTCAGCGATGAGGTACCAGGTCCATGTGTCTACCGCCATTGCGATGCTCCTTTGGGGCAAAAGAAATCTATTGACTAACGAGAGGGCTACCGGGGATTGCGCGGAACGCACGGGAGATCTTCAAAACTAGGCGTGCTAGATCTTGTGCAGTCGGGCGGCATTGGCGGCGGGAGATGATAGCCCTCGGCGGTAGGGTTTTGCTGTCGCTTCTTGATTATTGCTCCCACAACATTGCTCGCTTCGGTGGCTTGAGATCGTAACTGTTGCTGTGTTAGCTCGGTTGCGGCGAGCGTGCGCAGCGTATTGTTATAGTGGTTAATCATATACTGTAGTACGTTAAGCCCAGAAGCATACAATTGACCACCACTCGGATCTTGCTTCATCCAATCGTAGCCATACGACTTTGCTTTGGCGTAGCAGTCCAATGCCGCCACCTCATTGCCTAATTGGAGGTATCTGACTGCAAGATCAGCCATTACATAGGGTTCATGACTGGCCGCAGCTAGCCAATA
>JAYVFX010001019.1:0-4299 GCA_043772795.1 Deltaproteobacteria bacterium | reverse complement strand
CGCTCTGTAATCTGAAGCGGCCCACGATCGATTGCAGCTCTTGTGCTTGGTCGGCCAGCACACGCGCGGTTGAAGACAACTGCTCGGTCTGTGCTGCGTTTTCCTGCGTCACTTGATCCATTTGTGCGACGGCTTTGTTGACTTCATCGACACCAGTCGATTGTTCTTGTGAGGCGGCAGAGATCTCGGCGATGATATCGGTGACACGTTTTACCGACTCGACGATGCCCCGTAAGGTCTCTCCGGTATTGTTCACGAGCTGTGATCCTTCTTGTACTTTTTGGGCTGAATCACGAATCAACGCCTTGATTTCCTTGGCCGCCTCGGCACTGCGTTGGGCAAGGTTGCGGACTTCTGAGGCGACCACGGCAAACCCGCGCCCTTGTTCACCGGCGCGAGCAGCTTCTACTGCCGCATTCAGTGCGAGGAGGTTGGTTTGAAAGGCAATCTCGTCGATCACAGTAATGATCTCGGCGATTTTAGTGGACGACGCATTGATTTCGTTCATAGCGCGCACTGCGACCGTCGCGACCTCTCCTCCCCGCTCCGCGGTGTCACGTGACCCCACTGCAAACTGATTGGCTTGGCGCGCATTATCGGCAGTTTGCTTAATTGCGCCGGTAATCTGTTCGAGTGAGGCCGCGGTTTCTTGTAATGATGCGGCTTGGGACTGCGCGCCACCCGAGGACTGTTCCGCGGCTGAGGAGAGTTGCCGAGAAACCGACGTCACTTGAATCACGGCTTCCCGTGCTTGCGCAATAATATCGTGCAACTTGTCCATAAATCTATTAAACGAGTGCGACAGCGCGCCAATTTCATCACGTCCTGTCGCCTGGAGTCGTTTGGTCAGGTCGCCGTCCCCTTCTGCGAGATCACGCAACACCCGGACGGTCTGCTCTAGTGGTTTGCTGATTCCCCGCGCCACAAACCAACTGAAACAAGAAACCAAGCCGATCAAAACAACACCGATAGTGATTAACCACCCAACTCGTCTGCTCACCGTATTCGCGGCCTCTTCTTCTATGCTCTTCGTATAGGCGTTGGCGAGTTCCACGACTTTATCGATAGCCGCCCGATGGGCTTCGTACTTTGGCGTAAGCGTGTCGTGGAGCAGACTTTCAGCTTTCGGCTGATTCCCCTGTAGCACTGCTGGAATGAACTCCCGCTCCAGCGTATCGAAAAACTCGACCGCTGGTTGATAAGCTTTCTTGACGAGTTCCTCTTTCATCGCTCCGCTGGGTAGCTCTTTTTCCCAGTACCCATGGCGCGTTTCAAAATCCGCGCGGAGCTGCTTACTGCGCGAGACGAGGGTTGACAGTTTGTCCTTATCTGTCATTTGACTCATCTGTAGAGTAACGAGATACGGCTCTATAATGTACTCGGGCGGTGGGAGAATGTCAGCAATAAGATCTTTGCCGAGAACAATCGTCTGATACACCGGCCCACTCACCTTTACGGTACTAATAGCGTCATAGGCGATATAACCAAATGTGCTAAACCCCAAGACAACAAGCGCGGTTAAGATTCCTAGTTTGACCTTCACTTTTAAGTTCGACAACAACGTGGCCATGTTAGCGTCCTCTTTCTGAGAAATGTTTCCTCTGTATCCGGCATCGTCCGTGTCGCGGAGGCATGGTTAACCACCTGCATGTACGGACGAGCGCTACGACGACTGCGTGCTTTCGATGGCTTGCAGTTCGTCCACCCCTAGTACTTTCTCAACATCGATAAGGATGATGAGTTTGTTTCCTGATTTCCCCATGCCAGAAATAAAGCTGGTATCGATGCTGTTACTAAAGTCTGGTGTTGCCTGCACGTCGGTACGCGGAATGTTCAGGACATCCGACACCGTATCCACAATCATCCCCAAAGTGCGGCCGCGTACCAGGACGACGATGATGACCGTGAATTGATCACAGTTCTTGAGGTCCAAACCAAATTTACTACGTAGATCGATGACCGGGACGATTGTTCCACGCAAATTCATCATTCCTTTGACATACGACGGGGCCCGCGGAATACGCGTTACGGCGGAGTAGCCTTTGATTTCTTGCACTTTCAGGATATCGATCCCATATTCCTCGTCACCCAATGTGAAGGTCAGGAATTGTCCGCCCTCGTTTGCGATACTCGAGGCATTCCCTGCTATTGTTACCTGTTCCATTCTCGTTCTCCTTGCGGTAGGCGCTCATGCCGCGACCGCCATTTCCGCATCCATTTCTTGCAGTGCTGTGGGGATCTCTGCGTTTGTCGAGGGAGCACTGTTCCAGGAGCTGAGCAGCGATCCACCGTTGCCCTGGAGTGCCAGTCGTGCGAGGCCCTGTACATCGAGAATCAGTGCAACGCGCCCATCACCCATAATGGTGGCGCCGACAATGCCGTCCACCCTGCGATAGTTGGTTTCGAGATTTTTGATAACTACCTGCGATTGTCCGAGAAGGTCGTCTACGAGTAACCCGAGCTTCTTGCCTTCGTTTTCTATGAGGACAACGAGGCCTTTGCTCGGATCAAGCACTTGCGTGGGAATGTCAAAGAGTTGGTGCAAACGGATCAGTGGTAGAAACTCTTCTCGAACGACGATCACTTCACCCCGGCCAAAGACTGATTTGACCTGGTCTGAGTGAGGACGGATCGACTCGACGATAGCCAGGAGCGGCATCACGTAGACCTCGGTTCCTACGTTGAGTAACAGCCCGTCAATGATCGCGAGGGTCAGGGGTAGCTTAATGCGGAAACACGAGCCTTTCCCTGCTTCACTAAGAATCGTTACCGATCCGTTGAGGGCTTCAATGTTTTTCTTCACCACGTCCATGCCCACGCCGCGCCCAGAGACATCGCTTACGGCAGAGGCAGTGGAAAAGCCGGGATGAAAAATCAGGGTATGGATTTGCTCATCGCTCAGCGTATCGTCTGCACCGATGAGGCCTTGCTGTAAGGCTTTTTGGCGGATACGTTCCGTGTTGAGTCCACGACCGTCGTCCGCCACTTCAATAATGACGTTCCCACCCTGGTGATACGCTTGTAGACGAATGACCCCAATTTCGGGCTTACCCGTAGCTAACCGGTCGGCTGTTTGCTCAACACCGTGATCGGCAGCGTTCCGTACTAGATGAGTCAGTGGGTCACCTATCCGTTCGATGACACCTTTATCAAGTTCAGTCTCTTCGCCTAACATCTGGACAGTGATTTGTTTATCTAACTTGGCGGCGAGGTCACGCACGAGGCGGGGAAAGCGACTGAAACTTGTGCCGATGGGCATCATACGGACGGCCATCACTCGTTCTTGTAACTCCCGCGTATTGCGTTCTAACTCAGCGATTGATTCACGTAACTGGTTGATTTTGTCCAGTGAGAAATGTTGGAGGGTCTGACTAATCATCGACTGCGTAATGACCAGTTCGCCGACCAGGTTGATGAGTTTGTCAACTTTTTCTGTCGACACCCGAATGGACGCAGATTCTGTTCCACCACTGCTCGTGCGTCCTGGCAGTGCGGGGTCGGAGGTCAGGGGTCGGGGGTCAGAAAGAGAAGAGGAAACAACTGCAGATTTCTCTTGTTGCTCTTCTCGGTTTCCTTCTTTCTTTCCTTCTTCCGATCCCCGGCCCCCGCCCCCTAGCCACTGTTCGATTTTGATCTCACTAATATCTTCGACAAAAGCAAACACCTCACGAATATCTTGCTCACTCTTGTCAGTTTTCACTGTGAGTGACCAGGCCAAGTAACACGACTCAGGGTCCATGTCCGCCAGGTCCGGCAGTTGCGAGACATCTGCTTGTAAGTTGCTGATCTCACCAAGTCCACCGAGCTCACGCAGCAACAGCAACGGCTCCATGCCTTGGCGAAACAGATCCCTGCCAGGTTTGAAGAAGACCCGGTACCGCGCCTCTGTACTCGCTGCAGGCGGGGCCACGGCTGAGACAGGCGAGGGTAGTGTAATGGCGTTCGTATTCAACGCCTGCTGCAGCTCCCGCAGTGTCTCCTCCAGCGTTGGCGGTAACTGCCCACCGTCCTGCGCGATCGTGACGAGCGCACGCAGAATATCAGTTGACCGAAGAAGCAGATCGGTCAGTGCTGGTGTGACGGCGATCGTGCCGTCGCGCATCACATCAAGCAAACTCTCCATCGCGTGGGTGAAACGAGTAATATCGGATAAATTGTACATCCCACTGCCGCCTTTGATGGAATGTGCACCGCGGAAGACCGCATGGAGTAATTCAAGATCCTGAGGGCGAGACTCGAGCTGGAGCAGCAAGGTCTCCATGTTTGCCAGATGCTCTGCGGCTTCTTCAAAGAAGACAC
>JAYVFX010001018.1:0-4987 GCA_043772795.1 Deltaproteobacteria bacterium | reverse complement strand
TGACGATCGTTGAAGAACAGATCAAGCGCCTCTTTGTTGTCGGCGGCGGCTATTCTGGGTCTGATGTTTCCGTGCAAGCGGGCAATGGCACCAAAGCCCCGCTCGTCTATCGCAATGTCAGCTCTCCCGCATCGACCCCTGACGAACTCCGTCGAATCCTGATGACGGAGATGCGACAGACGGAAATTGAGATTGCCCGCAAACTGTCGGGTCCGGAACAGTTAGTGTTGGCAGATGGTAATCTGACGTTTCTTAGCGATAGTTCCTCGGTGGTCGGAGTGATCAAAACCATCCAGCGCCTCTATCTCTCCGCGAAAGACGCTACTATCCTTCAAAATCTCAAACCAGGAGAACGGACGCCGCTGTTCCATTTTTCTGGGAGTAAGAATCGGCGCAGCTTTGAGGTGTACACGTGCTATCTACGCCTCGCTGACCCGCGCCCCATTGAGCATCACTATGCTGGACTGGTGCGTCTTGAAGTTCGAGTTGGGCTTGGCGTTAGCAAAGCCGTCGAGCTGCTCGATCAAGCTGCAGTGAAAGTGGCAGCGTTAGCCTCGCGCGCACCAAAGGACCCCCGAGCGCCACAAAATCTTATTCCGGTGGGTGGCCTCGAACGACAGTTACGACACAAACTTGGAGACCCAAAGCTGGTTCGTCGCGGCATTGAGCGCGAGTTGCTCGACCGGCGTAACAGGGAGGAATAATGGGTAGAGTCATCGGTACACAGGACGCCACACCGCTTGAATTCTGGGTGCTGCTCGATGGCGACGAACAAGTCCAGCAAGACGAGGCCGTGGTTGTCGAGACAAACTCTCCTGCCGGTACACTCAAACTGTTTGGCATGGTCGATATTATTCGTTCCCGGCACCAGGGCTCAACTTTTGATTCTGATGTAGTGGAAGCTGAGCGTGGCTTACCAGTAGAACTTTCAATTGCCGCCCATGTGCGCGTGACGCGGCTTGATCCCGAGTATTACTATCCACCGCTGCCGGGTGATCCGGTCCGCGTGGTGAGGGGTGAAGAATACGCCAAAGCGCTCTTCATGGACAAGATGGAACGGAAGTTCCCGCTCGGGCTTGCGCTCTCGCGGAAGGAAGTCGTATACGGCAATCTCGATTTCCTGAACGGTCGCAAAGGTGCACACGTGAACATCAGTGGGGTTTCAGGCATTGCCACCAAGACGACCTATACGACATTTCTGCTGCACAGTTTGTTAAACTGCGGCGCATTAGCTGATCCGGCCAATACTCATGCGATTATTTTCAACGTCAAAGGTGAAGACTTACTGTTTCTCGATAAACGAAATAACCAGCTAAGCTCTGGCGATATGGCGGAATATGAAACGATGGGCCTTCCTGCACAGGCGTTTGATTCGGTACAGTTCTACGTTCCGCCGGTTGAGAACTCCAACGGCCCAATCCTGCCGCGCGTAGGTGCGCGTAAGGCAGATGAGGTCACACCTTATTTCTGGACTGTACGCAGTTTCTGTCAGGGTCGTTTGCTTCGTTACCTGTTTACCGATGCGAGTGAAGATTCTTCTTTGCTCTCGATATTGGTATATCAAGTTGAGCGGAAGTTAATTGAAGCCGCCGAAGAAGCAGAGAAATCTGGACCTGGAGCAGGCGTGTTTTTGTCGCTGGGGAAAAGGGGAAAAGGGGAAAAGGGGAAAAGGGATGAGGATGAGGAGGCTGAGGTCGAACCACCACAAGAAATTCGTGACTTCCCTACGTTGGTGAGAGCGATCGAAGCGATTGCCTCTTCGACGAACCAAGCGGCTGGCACTGTCGGCGCCTTCATGCGTCGTCTCTATGGCACTGAAGACAGGATGGCGTCAGTTATCCGCGACCCGAATGATGCTGACCCAGCACGACACCAGATTAACTGGCGCGCGAAGCAGGTCACGGTTGTAAGTTTGACCGGACTCTACGAAGTCGGCAAAGGGTTTGTGGTGGGATCGGTCCTCCAGCAGATTCAAGAAGAGAAGGAAGCCACTGGTTCAGCTGAGCCCCTGTGCTTCATCGTCGTTGATGAACTGAACCGCTATGCGCCGCGGGATGGCTGGTCACCGATTCGTGAGCGGCTGTTAGAAATCGCCGAACGTGGTCGTTCGAGCGGAACGATTTTGATTGGTGCGCAACAAACGGCATCTGAGGTTGAGCGGCGTATTGTCGCCAACCCAGCGTTTCGTATCGTGGGTCGTTTGGATGCGGCAGAGGCGGAACGCCCGGAATACGGCTTTCTCCCTCCGACTCTCCGCCAACGCGCGAAGATCCTCACCTCGGGCCGGATGATCGTGTCACAGCCAGATATTCCGACACCAGTGCCCGTGTGTTTTCCCATGCCCGCCTGGGCAACCCGGGCTGAGGAGCAAGAAATGTCGCCACCAAACTTGAAGTTAGCTAAAGTGAGGCGAAGCTCGTGAGATACCCTCTCTCCCTCGACGCTCCCAAATCCCCCTGCGCTGCGCGCGGCCCCCTTTCCCAAAGGGGGCTTTTCGATTCTCCCCTTTGCAAAAGGGGAGCTAGAGGGGATTTCGCCAACAGAACACACGGGGAGAGGGGACCCCTGTCTTGTGGTGAAGGAGTATGAAATTCCTCCATACCTCCGATTGGCACGTTGGTCGCACGATCCGCAATCGCTCACGCATTGACGAGCATCAGGCGGTCTTTGCTGAGATTATCGACATTGCCAAACGCGAGCAGGTTGATGCGGTCCTCATTACTGGTGATGTTTTTCATGAACGGCGTCCACCACTCGAAGCGGAAGAACTGGTGGCCCAAACCTTAGCCGACCTCGCGCGTGCGCAGATTCCGTCAGTTGTGATTCCCGGCAATCATGACGATCCCTATCGGTTACGTACCCTCAAGCCGTTGGGGGACCTTGTCCAAGTCCATGTTGTTACGGATTTTAGTGGAGATATCGCTTCACTCGTTGTGCCGATCTCGTCACGTGACGGCAAAGAAAAAAGCTTAGTGGGATGTTTGCCGTATTTATCGCCCCATGCGGTGTTGACAGCGGCAGAGGGGGTCGGGGCCTCGGAAGATATGCGTCTTGCGACCTACCAGAGTAAGGTCCAGGATTATTTTCGCGCCTTAGAAGACGAGATGCGACGCAGGGACCGCAACGCAGTGACGGTGGTTCTTGCGCATGCTCATCTGTCCGAATGTGAATTTGGTGGCGGTGAGTGGCGATCGAGTGTGTATCCCATCAGTGCCGGCTTTCTTCCCGCGCATGTGCAGTACGTTGCGTTAGGACATATGCATAAACCACAAGCGATTCCTGGCGCGAAATCGCAGGCACGCTATGCGGGATCGATTTTGCAAATGGACTTTGGTGAGCGGGACCAAAAAAAGAGTGTCTGTCTCATTGAAGCGCATCCTGGCAAGCCAGCGACAGTCACTCCCATTGAACTCAGTGCCGGCAAATGGCTCCTCCGTCGTACTGGCACCGCTGAAGCGATCGTCGCGCAATCAGCTGACTTTACTGACGCGTGGGTTGAAGTCGTCTTGCAGCCAGACAAACGCTCCTTCGAGCTTGCGGAGCAAGTGCGTACTTTACCTGGCGTGATCGCCCTGCGCTTTGAGGAAAAAGAAACGGAGAGCGGGGGAAACGGCAAGACAGGAATTCGCAGGAGCGGAGATCGACCAGCCACGGAACTGTTCACTGAGTACTACAAAACCAAGCGAAAGGCAGACCCTGATCCACAGTTGATGGCGTTGTTTGATCGGTTGTATCAAGAGGAAAGCACAGCGGAAGATGAGACTGGAGGCTAGGGGCTAGAAGCGGGTTCCCCCCTTTCCCCTCCAAGTCTCAAGCCTCTAGCCTCCACCCCCAAAGAATATGCGACCACAACGTTTGACGCTCAAAAATTTCATGCCCTTTCGCGCTGCCAGTGGCGAAGTACACGAGGTCGATTTCTCTAATCTCGACCTCTTTGCCATCACCGGCCCGATGGCGAGTGGGAAGTCCTCGCTGATTGATGCCATTGTGTGGTGCCTTTACGGGCGGACGGCACGATATGGAGCTGATTCCAAAGGCGTGATTTCAGCAGGGGAAGCGGTGTGTGAAGTGGCTTTTGATTTCACTGTTGGTGACCGCTGGTTCCGTGCCGTACGACGAACTGGAAAGACAACCGAATCGGGATTAAGCGAACGCGAAGGGGAAGAATGGATTCAGGATGCGTCAGGTTCTGAACGTCTGACTGCGCGTGTTGGCGAGCTGTTGGGACTCGATTTCGATAGCTTTACCAAGACTGTGATTCTACCACAGGGCCGCTATGCGGAATTCCTCAGTAGTAAGCCGAACGATCGCCGTGAGTTGTTGGCGAGTATTCTTGAACTCGGCGTCTATACGCGAGTTTCTGAGCGTGCACGAGAAGTCGCTGGACAAGCGAAAGCCCGTGCTGAAGCGCTGCGCGAAACTCTCGCGCAATACACTGGTGTGAATCGGGAACGAGTTGAACAACAACGCCAGGAACTCGCTCGTCTTGAACAGCAGTTGACGGAAACCGCTCAGCGCGAGGGAATGTTGCAGACGCTCATGCAACGAGTGGAAGGTCTGACCTTGCTTGTGCGACGCCAGACGGAATTGCAAATAGAAGAACAGACCCGCGCTCGTGAGAGGACCGTGGCAACGCAGAAGCTAGCCGAGGCAGAGACGCAGCTTCAGACACTGAGCCGGAGTCTCGTGCAAATTGTGACCGATCGTGATGTACTTGGGTACGATGCCACCCGCCATGCAGTGCTGCAGCGCGTGGTGGAACACTTGCGTGAACATCAGGCCGCCCAACAAGAAGTTGAACGCAGGCAACAGGTTCTGCTTGCTCTGCAGACAGAACTTGATGCGCTCACCCATCAGATCGCAACACAGGAACAAGAGGTGATAGCAGTGCAACACGTCCAACAAGATCATGTGTTTGTGTTGCAAACCGAGGTTGCGCAGAGCGGGGATGTTGCTGCTCTGACAGAGAAACTGTCCCAGGCCAAAC
>JAYVFX010001017.1:0-4748 GCA_043772795.1 Deltaproteobacteria bacterium | reverse complement strand
GACGGGATGACGCGACTGAAAATTGCTGCGGCTATCTTCCCATGCTTCACCTGGACGCTGGTGAAAAAGCGGAAGGGTGGTGGATGGGACGAGGAGGAGATATGACGATCTTACACCAGTTCATTTATTTTCTGATGTGGACCGAGATCATCGGCGCATCTCTGTTCCTTGCAGCCTGTGCGATCGGGGTTGGGCTGTGTGGCTACGCGACGTGGAGCGGGAGGGGGAAGTCATAATTAATGGTGCTACTTCTTGACCGGCGGATTGACCGTACTTGCCCGCACGTCGGTTTGGTTGTGCTGCTTGCTCCCGCTGTGCGCAAGCCCGATACCAAACCCTAAGCCCATGACCATCCCGCTCACAATCTGCCCGCCCTGGCCTTGGCTGGACGCATGGGCATAGGGCAGCACCTCAGTACAGTCGAGATATTCATTTGAGACTACCCTGAACACTTCACGCTTGCAGTTGTCTATCCGCATAGCGGATTGATTCGTGCCAAACGCTGAGCGCACTTCGACTTGTCGTGGCACATCAAACGTGCCGTCCTGCTTCTTCACCACACTGGTACAGCCAAACGTGAACACCAATGCCGTCAACCCAATCGCTGCCGCTAGAATACTGATCGCTCTCATTGTTCGTTCTCCTTGGTTAGCTGTATCGACTGTATGTACTGATAGCACATTAAGGCATAATTCGCTAGGGCGTCTACTTCGGCGGCGGCGTCAAGAAGTACTCCTGAAGCCTCTGCTGATAGGTAGCCGGAGTCGGTGGCTTTTTCAGCACTTCCGGCACTGGTGGGAGTTGTGGACACGGCGTCAGGACAGCTCGGCCTACGTCCGGGGTCGCGCAACCCCCCAAGCTCAGTAGCGAGCTGGCGATTGCGGCGCTCAATAACAGCAAGGTCTTTTTCTTCCCGCACATGTTGCGCCTCCAATTCACGAACCTTGATACTAGCTTCTCGCTCAATCTTGATAGCCTTCACCGTCTCTTCCTGTAACAGATCAGCGGCATCTACTTGTAATTTGTTCGTAGCAGCGCTCCAGACGGCATCCTTGTACGATGCTGTAAAGTACCATGCGCTGCTACCGCCAAGTAGTAATCCCGCCAATGCAGCCGCTACAATAAATTGGATCATGGCACCTTACATTCGGTTTTATCCTTCAGTCTCGACTCGGCTAACGTTTGCCACTGCATATTCGACAGTCGATCCTTTCCGCACACGCATAGAGCCTTGATGTGATCAACGATATAGCCAGGACAGGCCCCCCTGGTCTTGCCGTTGGATGGACAGGGATGAAGGCGCTTGAAGGCGGCAACCTGTGCAGTGCTCCTCTGGATCTTGCCGTGACAATCCCGGAGTGGAATACACTGAACTTCCGCCTCGGACGTACTTACTCCAAGGAATAGCACGAGTATCACGCCGAAGAATATCTTCATGTGTCTTTCCTGGACTTTTCTCTCGCCTCAACTTCCATGGGATGTGCCGTATATCCATGCATAGCTAGGCCTAAGAGATACCGTACGTAGAACATGATCAGCCCCATCCGCTCATATTGCTCCCAATGCACTGCCTCATGAGCCTGAAGCACGGTATTGTCTTCGTGCCCTGGACGCAGATAGATACCAAATGGCGGGAGGGTAATCCCGGCGGTCCTGAGTCTCAGCGTCCGCTGCATCCACCGTGGCATTAGATGTATAGTCATCATGGTTTACTCGCCATAATGTGCGTTTTCGCGGCACTACCTGCACTCGACCCAAAATAATAGGCGATGATCCCCGTCCAGGATGTGCCCAGTGACCCCATCATGATCAGCATCACGTCTTTCACAGAGCCATTATCGGGTAGCGGGTGCAGTAGCATGAACCCAAGAATGGTGAAGAAACCGCCAGTGACCATATAGGCCAAAATCTTAGGAGTCCAGTCTGGCCGTGGAACCTTTTCCGCTGTACCAGAGACAAACTTGGTCGTGATGGACTGCGTGGATTCAGTGGGTGGGACCGATGATTCTTCCATGCCGCTAACGATCCTTTCGTATCTCCAGTAACACCACGCTCATCTTCTCGAAAAGGCTGTCGAGTTTTCGATTCGTCACGTGTGCCATTTCCTTGATTTCAGTGAGCTGTGACACCGTGTTGCGCTGTTCGACTTGCAGCACGGCAATGTGATTGGTCATCAGACTTTCTCCTAGGCGCACGTTCTTCAATTCATGCCGTATGATCACGAATTCTTTCTCTGTCTCCGCGGCGGCGTCAGCCACTAACTCATGGATGTCATCTTTGTACTGGCGCGCCATGAAGAACAGCCCTGCGATTAATGAGAGAAAAATCGGGACGATCACGCCAATGTAATGCGACATCCAATCGAAGAACGGAATGTTCGTCGTGCCGGTCTCCATGAGTCCTACGCTTTATGCGCGCCCAAGCGCTCCAGCAATCGTGCCTTTTCACGCTCGCACTCCTCGACCGCCTGCTCAAGTTTTTTCACTCGCATGCTCAGGCAGTGCACATCTTTCTTGTTCGCCATCTTATGCCACTGCAAGTAGTTCACGGCGAAGCTGATGGAGGACACGGAAAACGCACAGGATGCAATGAGTACGGTGATGTCCATTAGGTATCCTGCGCCGCCCTTCTCAATGCCATGCCGTGCACGATCGCGACAATAATCACTAAGATCTGGTCAGCGGCAAGATGGGGCCTTGAAACAATGGTGCCATCGATGTACTGCCCCATGATGATCGAGGAAAAGACCATCATGGCTGAGAGGATCAGGACCGTTTGTTGTGGGACAAATAACGCAAGCCGAATGAATTGATTGGTGGAAAGCCATGTCCCGACCATCGCGCAAGCGCTCACGGCGCACAGCACGAACCCAACGTGCCATGGCTCCATATTCCGAAACTCTGCCAATGGGGTTGCATTGAGCGCAGAGTGATCTATGAGGACTAACCCCGCCCATATAATATGCAGTACGGCAATCGCAAGAAGAAGATGATCGTGCAATCTATCGTTCATGTGGTTCTCGCTTTCGCGTTAGCAAGCCGACTCACATCATCCCCGCATTCCCATCCACAGGTGCAGACCCATGGCTCATGGGGTGTCTTCTTTTCCAGCAATTTCCTGCACGCTGGACAGCGCCTACACCAAACCCTCCCCATAAACATCCCCCTGTTTAATCTATCAATCAAACGTCCTCTGATTTTTTGAGCTCATCCTTTACATCGAATTCTAGGTGGATATGATCGTCCTCTAGTACAACGTCGAACTGAGGACCAAGAGCGCTCTGCAATGCAAAATGCACAGAGGATTGCTGTTCCTGCTTGAGCGAGCTGGTACGCAAGTCTAGTGCGAGCCCTTTGTAATGCAGACTGTTCGGCCCATGCTTCCCGTCTGAAGCCGAGGTAATTACGCATGGAATACCGGCCTTGTCTCGATAGATGGCGCTGGCAATGCAATACGCCACAGCCAATTGTGGATGAATGCCACGAAGATCCACGCCAACTTTAATCATGTCGCCGCTCCTTCTCTTATCTTGGCGTCCGTGTTCCTGCTTGCGTCCGCCCCACTGCCGGGGTACGGGGCACCCCGAACTGTAACGGAGTTCTCGGCCGTGTCAGGCCAGTCGAGCGTGTCGTAAAGGCAACAATATTGGAATAGCCTGTGCAGTTCCCTGTAGCGTCACAGTGTCGTATCCTTGCACGGTAGGACGTGCCCGGCGTGAGGTCGAGAGAAAGTTGATCATCAGACAGTGTCGTTTTAGCGGAGGCAAAATCCGTACAAGACGTGCCCTGACACAGCTCAACCGAGGTGGACGGCTTCCCGAAATTATCAACGCCGGCTGGCCATACAAACAACGCGCTCCGGCGATACGGAGTTACCCGTAAGGTGCCAGGATCAGTCGGCGGCTCAATGTCGGGTAGCGATCCTGTCGTAACGGGCAACGTGTCCACGCTGAAGGCTCCAAGGTTGCCGCTGGTATCCTCTGCCCGTACCTTGAAGCACAACTCTTGGAGTGGCCCATTAGACACCTGTGCGATTGTGACCGCTACGGAGTTGCCTGAATACTCGAACGTTCCGCACACGCTCGCCACAGACAACGCTCGATAGACATGATACAGCGCCACATCGCCACCACTCGCAGCACCCCACGTGACGGTGACATCGGAAGAATTTAGTACCGGTATAGCTACTGGGTCAGTCGGTGCACCCGGTGGAGTCACGTCAACGGTCGCGGTGTCCACGACAATGTTCACCACTTGGCTAGTGAGGTTCGGGTATTCCTCATCGAAATCGTTCACGAAATTACACCGAATATATTTTATGGTTGTGCTGCCGTTAGTCAAACCCGTCTGAACGCCTGTTGCATTGAGTGATGCCACCGTAAGATCTGTGCCCATCAAAGCATAGGCCACGTCGCTCGCGTGCGACCTACACGCCGCAGGCTTGTTAATGACCACACCATAGGCCACACTCGTCGTGCCTGCCGGTCTATTCGTCAGCGGGAACGCGGCTCCAAAGACAACGGGAGTCTGGTCTAGCGGTGGGAGGATGTTCCCAAACGATCGCGCTTGCGCAGCACCGACCGCAGTGTTTTCGACTCCCGCTGAGTCAATGGGAGCAAATCCAGCATAGTTCAGCCCTGACAACCATGCTCGCGTGTACCGCCCGCCAGGAAACGCGCTGATCGGCTCAATGATGGAGTTACTAAATGAGCCGCTGTTGGTCCCAAAGTAGACCCGCACTTGCGTGGG
>JAYVFX010001016.1:0-4567 GCA_043772795.1 Deltaproteobacteria bacterium | reverse complement strand
AATGGGCACGATATAATATCCGCGTCAACGCGCTCTGCCCTGGCTACTTCGATACGCCCATGAACCATGAATTCTGGCAAACCAAGGGTGGACAAAGCGTGATGGAAAAAATTCCAATGGGACGAGTCGGTGAGGCAAAGGAAATGAAACCCGCCATTCTGTTTCTCTGTTCGGACGCGAACACTTTTATGACTGGCTCGGCGTTATTCGTCGATGGTGGACATAGTCTGGTGGGATAGTAAGGAGAAACGTATGCACCCCTGGCAACACACCTACAAAGATAAAATCATTACGGCTGACGCCGCAGCAAAACTGGTCAAGTCTGGTCAGATGGTCCGCTTTCACATTGGCCGTCCGCCGATTCCTATTCTCGAATCTCTGGCCAAGCGAAACGGGGAATTACAGGATGTGACAGTTATTCAGTGTTATCCGCTTTACAGCCACCCTTTCTGGAATGAGCCACAGTACGATCAGTCTTTCAATCGGGTTGTCGATTATGTCGGTGTAGGCTGTCGTCCCGGCATGAATAGTCGGCACGTCGATTTTATTACTCTCGATTATCCGCAGTATCCCAAACAGCTCGAAGAAGGGCGTACCAATACCTGGGAACCGGATATCTTCTTTGGTGTTGTTTCTCCACCTGATGAGAATGGCTACTGCAGCTTCGGCAATGCGCTTTGGTACAACAAAGACGTTGCCAAGACGGCGAAAGTCTTTGTGGCGGAAGTTGACCCGACCTTCGTTCGCACTCAGGGTGATAACTGGATTCATGTCTCAGAGATCGACTACCTGGTCGAAGAGTCCAAAGCATTCCCTCTTGGCACAGCTCCCCCACCAGAAGAAGAACGTGGCACACTCGAAGTGATCGGTGAATTCGCCTCTACGCTGATTCGTGACGGTGATACCGTGCAGATGGGGATCGGCGCAATCTCGGAGTCGATTGGCTATTTCCTCATGGATAAGAACGATCTGGGAATTCACTCTGAGATCATGACAGTCACGCATGTTGAGCTAGTCAAACGTGGGGTCGCTAATGGCAAGTACAAGTCGATGCACAAAGGGAAAGCCGTTGCTGCGATGATTGTCGGCGCAGCAGATCTGAAGTTTGTCGATAACAATCCGGCCTTTGAATTGTACAGCGTGACCTATACGAACTCGTTGTTGACGATTGCAGCGCAGCACTCGCAAGTAGCAGTTAATAGTACGCTCGCGATTGACCTGACTGGACAAGCGGCAGCGGAAGGCTTGGGACCGAACATGTATTCTGGTGTCGGCGGACAGATGACATTTATGATGGGCGCGATGTACTCGAAAGGTGGTCGTTCGATCATGGTCGTGCCATCCACCGCGAAGAAAGGGCAACTGTCACGCATTGTGCCGATGCTTGAGCCAGGCAGCACGATCACCACACCACGTCAGTATATGGACTATGTAGTGACCGAATTTGGCATCGTTAATTTGCAAGGCAAGACCCAACGCCAACGCGCAGAAGCGCTGATCAGCATCGCGCATCCAGATTTTCAGGCCGAATTAACCAAGCAAGCGAGGAAGTTATACTGGCCGTGATTCGTTCTCTGGTTATGGTGTTGCTACAAAGTAATTCTTGTCTTGTCATTCTGAGCGGAGCGAAGAATCTCTCGGAGAGACCCTTCACGGAGTTTATCCTGAGCCTGTCGAAGGGTTCAGGGTGACAATTCCGGTGTGCAAAGCTCTTGAAGTCTGCTTTGGAGATAGCTCTATCTGTTGATGAGGATCGTGGGGTGTTCCCTATGAGATGGCGTGCGTATGGTAATGACTCGACGTTCTTACTCGTGCTGGTCTGCTGTGTGATGCTCAGTATTAGTGCGGCGTGTTCGCGTGGGAAGACCAAGGAGAAGAGAACCGCAAATCAAACGCCAGGAACACCGGCTGAGCAGGTCTTGACGATTACGACCTCGCCGGTTGCCGTGCGGGAAGTCAAGCAGACGATCGAGATGGTGGGGACCCTTGCGGGGTGGGAGGAAGTCACTGTCAGTAATGAAGCACCTGGGACGATCGAGCAGGTGCTGGTTGATCTCGGGGATAAGGTACGAAAAGGTCAGCGCCTCATTCTTCTTGACCAGCGTGAGGCGAAACTTGCGCTGGCGCAAGCGGACGCGAATCTCCAAGCTGCGCAGAAGGCGGTGGTGCAAGCGCAAGCCGAATGGCGCGATGCCGATCTTCATCTCAAACGGATGCAGCCATTACACAATGAAGGAGTCGTGGCGACGAGCCAACTGGATATGGCCAAAGCTCGATTCGATGCGATTGAAGCCCAGGTAAACGCTCGTGAGGCTGACATTGCACGGTATCGTGCACTCGTTGACCTCGCGCGCAAACGCTTGAGTGACACCGAAGTTCTGTCGCCAATCGCTGGCGAAGTCCGCCAGCGGTTAGTCTCTACCGGTGAGACCGTTAAGGATAAAACGCCATTGTTCCATCTCGTTATCACCGATCCGCTGAAATTCCAGGGAACAGTGCCTGAACGGTTTGCCCCGGAGATTAAAATTGAACAACCGGTTGACCTACAAGTTGAAGCATTTGCCGAGCGCAGCTTTCCGGGCGTGGTGATGCGCATCAGCCCTGCCGTTGATGTGCAGTCGCGCTCGTTGGCACTTGAGACGAGAGTTCCCAATACCCACGGATTGCTCAAGGCAGGCTTCTTTGCCAAAGGACGAATTTTGACCGGTGTTAACCCACAAGCGGTCTTTGTTCCTGAGGAAGCTGTGTACACGTATGTCGGCATCAACAAGGCGTTTGTCGTGCAGGATGGTACTGTCCAAGAACGGCAAGTCAAACTCGGCATACGGCAAGACAGCCAGCTCGAGATTACGGACGGGGTACGCTTGGGTGAGATCGTCGCTACGTCAAGTTTGGCGCAGTTATACCAAGGAGCGAAGATTAAAGTCGTGAATGGAAAAGAAAGTTAATACGTAAAACGTGAAGAATAAAACGTAAAGGCAGAGAGGAGCGGTTCTGTATTACATTTTACGCTTTACTTGATTTTACCATAGACAGACCACTAACAATTGAGGATTGATCGTCGAGAGGCTGCTATGTCCCTCCCTGAAATCTGTATTCGTCGTCCGGTGTTTGCCACGATGTTGGTGGTGTCACTCGTAGTGCTCGGTTTGGCCTCCCTACGAACCCTCGGCGTCGATATTTATCCCAAAGTCGACTTTCCGACCGTGACCGTGACAACGCGGCTGGAGGGCGCGAGCCCTGAAGAAATCGAGTCGCAAATCACGAAACGGATTGAAGAAGCCGTCAATACAATCAGCGGCCTTGATGAACTCCGCTCGACGACCATTGAAGGTCAGTCGCAGATTTTCGTGGTATTTGTTCTTGAAAAAGATATGGAGACCGCCGCAAACGAGGTACGAGAAAAAGTCTCAACTGTCCTCCGAGATTTTCCGCCAGGGACTGATCCGCCGGTGATCGAACGGTTCGACCCAGACTCCGCGCCCATCATGGCCATTGTTGTTTCGGGAACGCGCATTGCACGAGAAGTGACGGAGATCGCTGACAAGAAAATCAAGCGACAACTCGAAACCATTACAAATATCGGTGCGGTCTCTTTAGTCGGAGACCGGAAACGTGAGATTCAGATCTCTGTCGATCCCGACCGTTTGACTGCGTACAACCTCTCGACACAACAAGTGAAAGAAGCGATTCGTAAGCAGAACGCCGAGATTCCCGGCGGCCGGTTGACGTGGGAAACACGAGAAGAAGGGCTGCGTACCCTGGGCCGTATTGAGGAAGCCTCGGCTTTTAATGAGATTATCGTCGCTGATGTCAAAGGCGCTCCGGTCCGCGTGAAGGATATTGGCCGCGCGATTGACGGTGAAGAAGAGGCGCGAACCTTGTCTCGACTCGACGGCGAGAATGCGGTGTCACTTCTGGTGCGTAAACAATCAGGGACGAACACGGTGGAAGTGGTCGACCGGGTAATGGAACGACTGGAAGAAATCAAGAAAACCCTGCCGTTGGATATTCGCTTTCAAGTCGTGCGCGATCAATCCCGTTTTATTCGCCGCTCCATGGAGGAAGTTGAAGAACATTTGGTTCTGGGCGGCTTTCTGGCTGCACTGGTTGTGCTGTTCTTTATGCGCAACTGGCGCAGTGCGCTCATTGCGGCGGTATCGATTCCCGCCTCGATCATCGCGACCTTCAGCTTTCTGCGCTACATGGGCTTTACGCTCAATAACATGACCATGCTCGGTTTATCGCTCTCAACCGGTATTGTGATCGATGACGCGATTATCGTGCTGGAAAATATCTTTCGTCATATGGAAGAAGAGAAGCGCTCGCCGATGGAGGCCGCGCTGGAGGGGACACGAGAGATTGCCCTGGCGGTGTTGGCGACGACGATGTCGCTCATCGTGATCTTTCTACCGGTCGCGTTTATGGGCGCAATCGTTGGGCGGTTTTTCCGTAGCTTTGGTCTGACGATGGCCTTTGCCATTTTTGTGTCCCTCATTATCGCCTTCACTTTGGTGCCGATGTTGTGCTCGCGCTTCTTGAAAGTCACGTCTCATCATCAGAGCGC
>JAYVFX010001015.1:0-4663 GCA_043772795.1 Deltaproteobacteria bacterium | reverse complement strand
GGACATCTGGATCAGGAGGTTAACACAACGACAAGTGATGAAATTCGTGACCTCGCGGTCGCTTTCAATACCATGCTCACACGTCTGCGTACGTCACGCGCTGAGGTCGAGAGTTATCAGCAAATGCTGGAGGCAAGAGTTACCCACCGAACACATGAACTGCAAAAGGCAACCGAAAAGGCATTTGCCTTAGCACGACAAGCGGAGGAGGCAAGTGAGGCCAAATCTCAATTCCTCGCCAACATGAGTCATGAGATCCGTACCCCGATGAACGGGGTATTAGGTATGGCGGAGTTGCTTCTCAATAGCGGATTAACTGGTAACCAGCGCCGTTTTGCGGAAACAGTGCATCGCTCTGGCGAGGCGTTACTCGACATCATTAACGATATTCTTGATTTTTCGAAAATCGAAGCCGGTAAACTGACACTCGAAGCGATCGATTTCGATCTTCGCCAGATCATTGAAGAAGTGATGGAATTACTCGCCGCGCGTGCATACCGGAAAGGATTGGAATTGGCCGCATTGATTCACACTGACGTACCAACTGCACTCGTCGGCGACCCTGGCCGCATTCGTCAAATCCTCATGAACCTCATCGGCAACGCCATCAAATTCACCGAGCACGGAGAGGTCATCGTCATCGTTCAGAAAATAGAGGCTACCGCTCAACCTTCGGGTTTTTGCGGTTTACAATTCTCTGTCCGTGACACTGGTGTTGGTCTTTCTGAGGAAGCGCAATCACGTCTGTTTCAGGCGTTCACGCAGGCTGACAACTCAACCACACGCAAATACGGTGGCACAGGGTTGGGATTGGCGATTGCCAAACAACTTGTATACCTGATGAATGGTGAGATCGGTGTCGAGAGCGCTCCGGGACAGGGATCAACCTTCTGGTTCACCGCTCAGTTCGACGTGCAACCGGGGGCTATGGCAACAGCGCCTCGTCTTGAGGATCTCTCGGGCTTCCGCGTGCTCATCGTTGATGATAACGCCACCAGCCGAAATATCCTCCAACACCAGCTGCGTGCGTGGAATGTGACCGCAGGCAGCACCGAGAGCGGCCCACAAGCGGTAGATATCCTTCGCAGTGCGGTCTCCCAAGGAGCGCCATATGACCTCGCCATTGTGGATATGCACATGCCGTATATGACCGGGCCAGAGCTAGCACAAGCCATTAAGACCGACCCAACTCTTTCCTCTTTGTCGATTCTCCTGCTCATCGCTGTGGGTCAACGCGCTGATATCGAAGCCGCGAGTCAAGCTGGTGTATCCACTTATATTTCCAAGCCGCTTCGCCAAGCAGACCTGTACAATGCACTACTCGCAATGAAAAACGGAGAAGGCAGTATCACTTTGCGGCAAATACCAGCGGTCGCTGACTCGCAGGAAATAGCGCGCGACGCACAGGAGGAAACACAATTTCGCGCCCGCGTACTGCTGACAGAAGATAACTCAGTCAACCAAGAAGTCGCCTGCACGATGCTCCAGCTGTTGGGTTGTAAGGTCGACATTGCCACCAACGGGCGGGAAGCTGTGCAAGCCGTACAACGGACAACCTACGATCTCGTATTTATGGACTGTCAGATGCCGGAGATGGATGGGTTTGAGGCGACGCACGCAATCCGCACCTGGGAGACACAAGCGCGATCGGTCCCTGGGCAACACATCCCGATTGTTGCTCTCACGGCGAATGCCATGGAGAAAGATCGGCAACGTTGTCTCGATGCAGGAATGGATGACTATCTGAGTAAACCGTTTTCACAAGAACGTTTAGCCGCGGTCCTTTCTCGTCGCCTCCCGTCTCGTTTATGGACGAGAGGACACCAGACAGACACGAACCTCGACTCTCGCCCGCAGGTATCAAGTGCACTAGCTCCGAACCCACTCTCTTCACCTTCTGATCACAGTGAGAGTGAGTCATCCTCGCCGATCAACGTTGCCGCACTGAACCAAATTCGTGCGTTACAGCGTCCGAATTTTCCCAATATCGTGCAGAAAATCATCAACAGCTATTTGCATGACGCGCCACAGCTGCTCAAGGCGGCACGGCAAGCTATCGAGCAGAATGATCCTTCGACTTTGTTCCGCACCGCACACAGCCTCAAATCAACAAGTGCTACACTAGGCGCCTTGAACTTGGCTGCGCTCTGTAAAGAACTAGAAACCATAGGGCGGGCGCAGACAACTGATAACGCTGACTCGCTGTTGGTTGCGATTGAGCAGGAATACTCGCACGTCCAAGACGCATTGAAGGAGGAAGCGGGAATGCAGGAGGCATAACTACAGGCTAAATCAGACCACAAAAGATTGGCACAGTCTCTGACAAAAATCCCCCCGCGCTACGCGGCCCCCTTTACGAAAGGGGGCTCTTGGGTTCCCTCCTTTGACAAAGGAGGGACAGGGAGGATTTCACAGCAAGTGCCACCGTGTACGAATGTTCTGAGGTCCGATTTAGTACTCTGCACGGCCACGAATTGTGCTTTTGTCCCTTCTTCATGATACGGCGATGAATCGCCGTGCTACGGTAACAGCGCCCCACAAATGGGGCTTTCAGCCGGATTCATCCGGCGTCGTCTTGTAGCACGGGCATTTATGCCCGTGGGCAAAAGCGTACTTTGCACTTTAAACCAGAAACTCGAAACTTCCCGGCATGTTCCCCCCTAGACCATTAGCGCCTCTCACGCTATGTTTTTGCTCCGCGTTGACTTGGTACAGGTTATACTTTTCGATGTCAGCACTTTTGCGAGGGTGGCGGAACTGGCAGACGCGCTAGTTTGAGGGGCTAGTGGAGTAAAATCCGTGGGGGTTCAAGTCCCCCTCCTCGCATTCTCTAATGAGGCTAGACAACCCGATTGCCTCAACCAGGCCCAAACCATTGCTCACCAACCCCGCGGTTCGACAGTAAGAACTGATTGCCGCCAGGTATGTCCAAGCCAGGATCGCCTCAATCGGACCTCACGGCAGTTTACGCGAATTGACTCTGCACAGGGGTTGTGAAAAACAGGAAGGCTATGAATCATCAAGCGGACGGTATCACGTCATCTGTCTCTGCCACGGACCGTGTTATTTTCACCCTGGAGAATGGACTGCGCGTCGTCATCAAGGAGGATCACTTCGCTCCTGTGGTTGCGATTCAGGTGTGGGTGAAGGCGGGAAGCGCAGATGAAACTCCCGATGTCGCTGGGGCTGCCCATGTTCACGAGCATATGATCTTTAAGGGTACGGCGCGTCGTCCTGTTGGTGCGATTGCAGCTGAAGTAGAATCGTCTGGTGGAAACATTAATGCGTTTACGACGACGGACCACACGGTATATCACCTTGTGCTCGCGTCTCGCTATTTTGCTACTGGTCTCGACATTATCGCTGATGCTCTACAAAACACCACGTTCGATCCTCACGAACTCAGTAAAGAGCTGAATGTCGTAATGGAGGAATGGAAGCGTAGCGAAGATTCGCCAACATCACGGGCTGCAACTGAACTTTTTCGTTTAGCGTATCCGACACACCCATATGGCCGGCCAGTCATTGGCTTTCGTGAAACCATCGAAGCCCTGAATCGCGACCGCGTCGTGAATTTCTATCACCGCTGGTACCACCCCAATAACATGACGTTAGTCATCGTTGGAGACGTCGATATTGACACTGCGCGTCAGGAAGTGCTTCGTCAGTTTGCGACCAGTAAGACCTCCACTCTGCCTATGCGCCCTCGCACGCCAGAGCCACCGCAAAAAGGCCTTCGACTTTCCGTTCTCAATATGAACGTCGAAGAGTTCTATTGGTATCTCAGTTTTCCTATCCCATCTGCGGGGCACAAAGATGTCTATGCTCTCGATCTGCTCAGCTACATCCTCGGTGGTGGCGAAAGCTCGCGGCTGGTGCAGGATCTCCAGGCCGATCGAGAAGTCGTGAACTGGATTGTGGCGCATGCCTACACCCCCCAAGACGCTGGCCTTTTTATCGTCACCGCGGCGTTGGAACGCGACAAGATCTCCACCGCGTTGGAGGAAACGTTTGCCGCCCTCTTTCGTGCGAAATATGAACTCTTCTCCGCTGTCGAACTCGCACGGGCACGTACCAATTTGGAGAGTGATTTCGTCTATCGCCGGGAAACCGTTCAGGGTCAGGCTCGTCAGCTGGGCTATTTTCTCACGTTGTTCGACGATCCGGACTTTGACCGCCGCTACCTTGACGGACTCGCCAGTGTCACACGCGAAGACCTCCAAACCGTCGCACAGCGGTACTTGAACCCAGAAGCTCTCTCGGTGGTATTGCTGGGGGCAACTGCTGATACGACGCTCCCCACTACAGAGCACATTCAGTCCCTCTGTCAGCGGTTCGATCAACCAGAACCGAAAGTGACCGTTGCTTCTCCTCTTCCTGCATTACGCAAGGATGCCCACGTCTCGGTCACAACACTCAGTAACGGCGTTCGGGTGTTGGTGAAGGAACACCACGAAGTCCCAGTCATGTCGATTCAAGCCGTCGTTCTTGGCGGATTGTTGTTTGAGAGTGAGCAAAACACAGGGATCAACAGTTTTCTTGCCGGCTTACTCACACGTGGGAGTGAGCGCTTCTCTCGTCTGGCGTTAGCAGAGGCGGTTGAGTCGATCGCCGGCAGTCTGCGTGGGTTTTCTGGTCGCAATAGCCTTGGTCTGTCAGGTTC
>JAYVFX010001014.1:0-3438 GCA_043772795.1 Deltaproteobacteria bacterium | reverse complement strand
GTTTAAGGGTGGGGATGCCAATCTGTATGGCTATGTACAGAATGACCCGGTCAACGGATTGGACCCGAACGGACTTGTTGAGAACTTAGGAAGTTCGCTCTCGGGAATGTCCATAAACAGTATACTTAGTAGCAGCTTCGTCCGTGGTCTTGCCACGTCCGCATTGGATCATGTCCTTGGTGTGATTACTAATAAGATGTGTCCGAGTGTGCTCCGGGATGTCCTTGTCTCTGTTCAATTTGGGTTAGCAGCTTGGTCCGCATTGTCTTATCTGAATGCTTTTACCGCAACCAATCACATCCTGATAAACGGATTGGAGCAGAGGTGGCTCGATCCGTTACTAACGAGCATTGTGGTGCTTGTTGTGCGACCCGGAGCTTTGCTACTGGCCATAGATGAGGGAAACCGTGCGGCGACAATTGGAGGTCCCCCAACTGAGGTAACGTGTGAGCGGAAGAAGTAGTTCTTGATGATGCAGACCAAAGGCAAGAGCTATCGGAGGGTCACAGGGATAGGTGATGTGGACTGTACTGGGAGCGTTTCTTTTAGTCATTCTGTTGCAGGTACTTCAGAGAAGATACGACAGACTCCATCGGCAGCAGTTAGGAGGGGGTGCGATTCAAAGTGCGGGGCTTGTGTCAAATGCGGCTCTTTGCTTTGACATCTGCTATGCACTCCAATAAAGATGAGCTTTTTCTCACCCGTTTGAATCACCATCCCCACCTCGGTGAACGGAGGGAAACCTTACTCAAGGTCGTGGAAAACGTGGCGGGCGCCTGTACCAAAGCGGATGCGGCGGAACAGGCCGTGATTGAAGAACTCCGCACGCTGGGGAATGAGGCGTTACAGGGGTGGGCAGAGCGGGCGGTGCAACGCGCGACCGCGACGGTGCGCCACGAGCAACCTGCCCTGCAGGGCAACGGGAAAAAAAAGTCTGGTGGCATACGCTGTTCGGAAAAATCTCGGTGATCGAACCGGTCTTGCGGGGTACTGGCCACCAGGTGCGCCCGTTTCTCAAAGCGGCCGCGGTGAGTCCCCGGAGTTGTTCCCTGCCGTTGCAACGGGTGATGACTGACTTCGGCGCGGACCATGGGTTTGGGCACGTCCCGAAAAAGTTGCGGGAGCATTATGGGATCACGATGGCGGTGAGTACGGTGCGCAAGATCACCGAGCGGCACGGGGCCCAGATGCGGGAGCAGCAGGACCGGGAGTCTTGGCCCGTCCTCACTCCAGGTTGTCGGCAACAAATCGGGGAACTCGATGGCTCGATGGTGCCGATTGTGACGAGCGACCCCGCCGCGGGGGATAAACGCAAACACAAAACCTTGCAGTGGCAGGAGGCGCGCTTGGTCATGGTGCACGCCCAGGGCAGCGTGACCCCCAAGTTTGCCGCGACCTTTGGCCGCAGTGTGGAGGAAAGTGGCCAGGCGTTGCGCTCGTGTGCGGTGGCCGCTGGGTTTGGCACACACACCCAGTTACATGGCATCGGGGACGGTGCCCCGTGGATCGCGGACCAATTCACCGCGACCTTTGGCCCCCAAGCTAGCTATCTGGTCGATTTTTACCATGTGTGTGACTACCTCGCCGAGGCCGCACCCCTCTGTGCGCCCGCTGCCCCCCACGCCTGGCTGCAAACCCAGAAGCAGCGGTTGAAAAATAATGACGGGCCGGAGGTGCTGACCGACTTACGCAAGTATGTGGAAGCGGAAGCGGTCGACAATGACCACGGCCGGTACGCGCGTGTGTGCGGTATTTGAGTAACCGCCCCCAGCACCTCGATTATAAAGGGGCGCCGGAGAAAGGCTTACCCATGGGGTCCGGTGAAATTGAGAGTGCCCACCGGTATGTCATTCAGCAACGCCTCAAAGTCCCCGGGGCGTGGTGGAAAGCCGACAATGTGGAGCCCATGCTCGCGCTCCGGGTGGTCCGAGCGAATGCGGACTGGGACAAGTATTGGGGACAGCTCGCTGCTGCAGCCTAACGTGGTTATGACTGCCCCGCACTTTAAATCGCACCCGTGGGAAGGCGTCGTGGGTTGTGACTAACCTTGCGTTGCTTCAAGTTGACCAAGAAGGGTTTCTACTGCGCGAGGTTGCACCTGGTGTCTCCGTCGACGAAGTGCGATCGGCCACAGCAGCATCGTTACGCGTTGCCAGTGACGTGCGAACAATGGAGTTTTGAGGATGGAGGGGACTTCTGCTCCGTTCGATCAGCGAGCGTTCCGCACGGGCACAATCGCTGGAGGATTTGCACTGATCGCAGCACTGGGAGCCTTCAAGAACTTCATGGCGATGTTCTCGGGTGAACGTAGTAGAAAATAGTAGTAGAAAATAGGGGACGTTGCAGGGAAATAAGGGTTATGGTACGAGCCGCAGGATGCCCCGAGGCCCACGATTAGATGCCCCCCGGTGTGCTGCACCATGTGATGGCCCGGGGGATAGAGCGACAGCCGATCTTTCGCGATGACGCGGATCGGGCGGATCTTGTGCAGCGCCTGGCGCGGTTGGTGGAAGCCCAGCCCGTGAGCGTGTACGCCTGGGCGTTGATGCCGAATCACTTCCATATGCGTCCTGGGATCGTGCAGAAGAGCAATGCCCTCGCACTGATGCGCTCAGTGGGATTGGCCGTATAATTTTTTCATGGACTTGAGACACTCGCAAAGACGAACCTCAAGCGTTTGGGTGTCAGTTAAAACACAGGCAGGAACATTGGCGAGCATCTTCGACCTAATGAAATTTGACGAACAAAATAGGCACGTGGCCCGCTCACTATGTTCGCTTTTTGGCTCGCTTCGCTCTATAGCATATGACTTATGATCAGAACTATCAGCCATAGAGTGAGCGTAGCGAACGAGCTATCAGCCATAGAGCGACCAAAGGAAGCGAGCCAGAGGTGTTGCATACCAAGCTCCACAAAGAGTAAAGAAAGTCCATGCACTGCCCAAGCTGTGACATTGACAACCCAGACCAAGCCAAGTTCTGTGAAGAGTGTGGCACGAAGCTGGTGCGAGTAGGCCCGCAGTGTGCCCACGAAGTGCGACCAATGGCGAAGTTCTGTGGGAAATGCGGGATGCCCCTTTCGGGGCAGTCTAGAGTCCAGAGTCTAGAGTCCAGAGTCCAACCCCTGACTCCTGATCCCCAGCCCCCAGCGAGTTACACGCCTGCACATCTCGCCGAACGCATCCAAGCCGAACGGGAAGCGATGGAAGCCCGTGGCATCACTGATGGTGAACGCAAGAGCATTACCGCGCTGTTTGTCGATATCAAAGGCTCGACCGATCTGATTGCCGAGCTTGATCCTGAAGAGGCGCGGCTGATTATTGATCCGACATTGCAGTTGATGATGGATGCTGTGCATCGCTATGAAGGCTATGTGGCCCAGGCGTTGGGCGATGGGATCTTTGCCTTGTTCGGGGCGCCGATTGCCCATGAAGACCAT
>JAYVFX010001013.1:0-1696 GCA_043772795.1 Deltaproteobacteria bacterium | reverse complement strand
GTTCTATGAATTTAAGCTGCTCTCGGTGAGTGGGTGTTTAGTACTGGAAGCCTACTCGGTCTCGCATGGCAAAGCGACAGCGTATCTGCCGGTGATTGAGTTGCTCAAGAGTTACTTCCGCATTGAGTCACAAGATGACGAGCGGACGCGACGGGAGAAGGTGGCTGGGAAAGTGGTGATTCTCGACCGCACGTTGGAAGAGACCTTGCCGTATCTTTACACCTTGCTGGGCATTGAAGAGCAGCCCTCGCCGTTGGCGCAGATGGACGCACAGATTCGCCGCAAACGCACGTTCGAGGCGCTCAAGAAGTTGTTCTTGCGCGAGAGTCTCAATCAACCGCTGATTCTGATCTTTGAAGATCTGCACTGGATTGACGGGGAGACGCAGGGATTCCTGGATGTGCTCAGTGAGAGTGTGGCCAGCGCCAAGCTGCTGCTCCTCACCAATTACCGCCCGGAGTACCGGCATGAGTGGGGGCAGAAGACGTATTACACGCAGCTGCAGTTAGCGCCGTTAGGACGAGAAGAGGCGGAAGAATTCCTGGATGTCCTGTTAGGGAAGTCGGAGTCCCCTCTCCCTCGAGGGGAGAGGGCTAGGGAGAGGGTGCCAGATACAGCTCTCCACGCCCTCAAACAACTCATTCTCGACAAAACCCAAGGCACACCATTCTTCATGGAAGAGATCGTCCAAGAATTGGTGGAACAGGGAGTGCTCAAGCAAGAGGCTTCCGTAGGGTGGGTCATGACCCACCCTACAACTACACTGCAACTTCCGCCGACTGTCCAAGGCATCCTTGCCGCCCGCATTGACCGCCTTGCCCCTGAAGAGAAGACATTGCTCCAGCAGCTCGCTGTCATTGGCCGCGAGTTCCCAGTGAGTCTGATTCGCCAGGTGATCCCCCAACCCGAAGACGAACTCTATCGCCTCCTCTCCTCCCTCCAACACAAAGAGTTTCTCTACGAGCAACCCGCGTTCCCTGAAGTCGAATATCTCTTCAAGCATGCCCTGACACAAGAGGTAGCGTATAACTCGGTCTTGGTAGAACGTCGGAAGGCGCTGCACGAACAAACTGCGCTGGCGATCGAGCGGTTGTTCCACACCCAGTTAGAGGAGCACTACAGCGACCTGGCACATCACTACAGTCGCAGTGGCAATGCGGAGAAAGCCGTCGAGTACCTGCACTTGGCTGGACAACAGGCGGTGCAGCGTTCGGCCTATGTGGAAGCGATCACTTACCTGAGTGCTGCCCTCCGGCTGCTCGACACTCTCCCCAACACGCCTCAACGCGCGGCCCAAGAACTCCGGGTACAGATCACTTTAGGACCAGCTCTGATGAGGACCGAGGGCTATGCCGCGGTGGCGGTAGAGCAAGTCTACACGCGGGCACGAGAACTGTGTCAGCAGGTCGGAGAGACTCCTCAGCTCTTTCCTGTCTTGTGGGGTCTCAGTGCATTTTATCGCAGTCGTGGGGATCTACGGACGTCGTGCGAGTTAGCCACGCAATGTCTGACCCTCGCTGAACGTGCGCAAAATCGAGTCTTTCTGTGCGCGGCCCATCGGACGCTTGGCCTCACCTTGATGCTGCTTGGCGAACTTTCCGCTGCTCACCAACATCTTGAGCAGGTCGTTGCCCTCTACGATCGACAACAGGATGATCCACTCTCTTTTCTGTACGGATCAGACCACAGAGTCGTG
>JAYVFX010001012.1:0-4558 GCA_043772795.1 Deltaproteobacteria bacterium | reverse complement strand
TGAACCTCGGCATGTTTCATTATCACTTTAAGACACGTGAACAGTTTTTGTCGCAGGTTCTGCACGAAGTGTATCAAGAGATGTTCGCGACGCTCTCGTTTCAAGCCCAGGCGGATCGTCCGCCGCTTGAGAATCTTCGCGCTGCCTTGACCGTACTCGGACACTTTGCCCGCGATAATCGCCAGTTGATGCGACGTCTGATAGGGGATGCAATGAGTGACGACTCAACAGCGGTCGAATTCTTTCGACGTCATTTTCCGTTGCACTTAGCCGTGCTTGCTGGACTAGTCGCCGCTGGACAGAAGGCTGGTCTACTGCGGAAACTACCACCTCTACAAGCGATCACCTTTCTTGCTGGTGGTATTGCGATGCCAAACATCCTTGCGACGATGTTCACCTCCCAAGGTGAACTCCCCACAGAAATGATCGAGCGCCTCAATAACGATGTGCTGAGTGATGCGGCTATTGCCCAGCGGGTTGATATGGCTATCCGCGGACTCAGCACAGGAAAGTGAGGGACCGTATGTACCGCTTCTTGGTTCAACACAGAATGTTATCTTTTGTTATGCTTATCACGAGCACGGTTGTGATGCTGTTCGGCATTCGCCGTGCACGCGGTGTCGCGGTCGATGTCATTCCAGTCCAGACGCAAGCGCTCATCCAGACTGTCATCGCCACGGGTCGTGTCATGAGTCCGGCTCGGGTAGATATTGGCTCAGTGATTACAGGCCGGGTTGCGCGGGTATTGGTCGAAGAAGGGGATCATGTTGAAGCTGGACAAGTACTGATTGAGTTGGAGAACAATGAGTTAACAGCAGCTCTACGCCAGGCTGAAGCCAATGAACAACAAGCTCGTGTACGGGTTGCGACCGTTGCTGAGGTGGGACTGGCTACTGCTACTGAGACGCTTGCGCAAGCAAAGGCAACACTTGACTGGTCAGAGAATGAACTGCGCCGTTATCAGGACCTCTTGGAAGAACAGGTTTTGAGTCGTGCCCGCTTTGAGGAAGTCGAACGTGCGTATCGGGTTGCTAAGAGTCAGCATGGAGCTGCGCAGACGCAGGTCAAGGCGCAACGTCAGTCCGGTGCGCAAACACGTGAAGCAGAGGCAAAATTGTCCGAAGCAGTTGCTGCCCGCGAACTCGCTACAGCAAAACTCGCGCAGACCCAACTCCGTGCGAGTGCCGCGAGTACCGTGCTCACCCGCCAAGTCGAACCAGGTGACATTGTGCAGCCGGGGAAAAAGCTGCTCATGCTTGCCACTGTTGGTGAGACGCGGATTACGGCCCAGATCGATGAGAAGAATCTGCCGTATCTCAAAGTCGGAGAGACTGCTCTCGCGTCAGCGGATGCGTTTCCTGAGGCGAAGTTCTCGGCTGAACTGTACTATATTGCTCCGAGTGTCGATGCGGAACGTGGTACAGTCGAAGTGCGGTTTCGTATTCCTGAGCCACCCGCGCATTTGCGTGCCGACATGACTTTGACCGTTGAAGTTCGTGCCGCGCATAAAGAGCACGCGTTTGTCGTGCCGCTTGAGGCAGTGCGTGGAGTCACGAGTGGAACGCCGATACTGCTCACTGTTCAGGATGGTAAGGTAGTGAGCCAACCCGTCGCGATCGGTATGCAAGCTGGCGGACACATTGAGATCCTCCGTGGGGTGCAGGCTGGTGAACATGTTGTGGTTAATGCGGTGATTACTCCCGGTACGCGTGTCCGTCCCCGCATTATTGCCGATACACGTAGTGAGGTGGTCTCATGATGAAGTTCGAGCGTACGCTGGCTTTACGTTTTCTTCGTGAAGGACGCATGCAAACGGCCCTGATCATTGGTGGCACCAGCATTGGTGTCAGCCTCATTATCTTTATTACTGGCGTCATCACCGGCGTTCAAGCTGACCTTGTTTCTCGGACCTTAGGGACACAGTCACCTATTGTGGCCCGCCCGCCTGATGAAGTGAATCACCCACAATTCCAGGACGGCTACAACCAAGTTGTCCTGGCCACTGCACAAGCACGGGCGCAGAGACTGCGCTCGATTGATCAATGGCAATATCTCGCTGCTGAACTCGCGACCTTACCAGAGGTGGTCGCACTTACTCCCACAGTCTCCGGTCCGGGATTTATTCTGCGAGGTGAAGTTGATAAGTCGATTACGATAATCGGTATCGATCCACTACCGTACAGTCGGGTGACCAAGCTCGATGAGAAAATTATCACAGGTAGTCTGACTCTTAGCCCAGATGACGCCATCATTGGTATTGAACTGGCTAAAGATCTTGGTGTGAACGTCGGGGACAAGATTTACCTCCAGACTGCCCGTAGCAAAGGCAGCGCTTTCAATGTCCGCGGTGTGTACGACATAGGGAATCGCGACGCCAATCGTCGCCTTGTCTACGTCAACTTACGCACTGGGCAAGCGATCCTCGATCTTACGGGTGGTGCGTCAAGTCTCGACATTGCGGTGAAGGATGTCTTTACTGCTGAAAGGATCGCCTCCACTTTGCGACGGCGCACTGATCAGAAAGTGGAAAGCTGGGAACAAACCAATCGTGAACTGTTTACCGCCTTATCGAACCAGACAATTATGACGCGGATCGTACGCAGTTTTGTCGCAGTTATTGTTGCCATCGGAATCACTAGCGTGCTCGTCGTTTCGGTTGTGCAGAAGCAGAAAGAGATCGGCATTCTCCGCGCCATTGGTGCGTCGCGTAGTGACATTCTTCGCGTATTTCTTATCCAGGGTGCTGTTATTGGCGTTGTAGGAGCCATCTGTGGCAGTATTGTCGGCGCCGGACTGATGGCCCTGGGCAGTCGCGTAATACGCGCGGCGGATGGTTCAGCGTTGTTTCAGGTCCATTTCTCTCCTGAGTTATATACGAGTGCAGCGCTGGTTGCTTTGGTGTTTGGCCTGTTGGCAGCTACTGTTCCCGCACGTCGTGCTGCGAGTCTCGATCCCGCGCAGGCTATACGGGTGTAAGCTATGTCAACTCCAATCATTGCGCTTGATGGTGTTCGTAAGACGTACAACGAAGGTACACCGATCGCACAGGAAGTGCTGCATGGCGTGAGTTTTACCATCAATGAAGGTGAGTTCACCGCGCTCATTGGACCATCAGGGTCGGGCAAGAGTACGCTTCTCAACATCCTCGGGTTGTTGGAGCCTGCCAGTCGCGGCTCGTACCGCTTGAGCGGCCAGGAAACCGCGCAGGCTAGTGAAGATGAACGCACCTGCGCTCGGTTGTCGACGTTAGGATTTGTGTTTCAGTTTCATCATTTATTGCCCGCTTTCAGCGCGTTGGAAAACGTCATGATGCCAGGGCTGATGCGCGACCGGGACTATACCCCCGCATGCCGCGCCGAGGCGCTGGGACTGCTAGAAGCAGTGGGACTAGCGGATGCCATGTCTAAGAAACCTCACGCACTGTCAGGTGGTATGCAGCAACGGGTAGCGATAGCACGCTCGTTAATCTTAACGCCCAAGATCGTGTTAGCCGACGAGCCAACCGGCAATCTCGATACGCAAACTGCGGATGACATCTTCGCCCTTCTACGCCGCTTCAATCAGGAGCGTGGCACGGCATTCTTGATTGTCACGCATGACCCACGCCTCGCCGAGCGCTGCGACCGCAAGATCCGGTTGGTCGATGGCGTCATTGCTGAAGATCTGCGTAGACCGGTGTTATGATGCTCCCCTGACAAATCTAAATTCTGATTTTGGATTTCTCAGATCGCAAAATACGTAAAGAAGAACTCAGCTCTCAATAAGGATGGCAGTCTATGTTTTCGGAAAAAGAAACTATATATCTCAAATCGCAAAAGTTGGCTCGTATCGCTACGGTCTCTAAGGGACTGCAACCGGACGTTGCACCAGTGGGCTTCGAGTTCGACGGAACGGCCTTCTACATCGGTGGGCTCAATAATTCCAGCACCATGAAATACAAAAACATCGCACAGGGAAATACCAAAGTAGCACTCGTCATTGACGACCTGGCGTCAGTCGACCCATGGCAGCCTCGATTTGTCAAAGTCCATGGCACGGCGGAGATTGTCTCTCGTGTGAGGCAATTGAGTGAAGGGGAGTATATCCGTATTACGCCCACGGTGACATGGAGTTTTGGGATTGAGGCACCACCACTTACCGACGGAAAGCCCATAATCAAAAAGACTTCATGGAAATCCGGCACCAGTAAGGAAATCCGCATGACCCCAGCGGAAAAATCGCGCGAGCCGATGAATTGATTTGGTCGCCTATGATAGACGAGAAGGTCGACAACCACACAGGCGACTATTTCACGGCTGAATGCACGCGTTGTTGACAGAGAAAGGCAGCGGCCCTATGTCACGAGGTGCGTTGAGCAAAAAAGGAGGGAGCCATCGTGACCATCAAGAAAGGCTACGTCGATACACGAGACGGACAATTACACTATCGAGTGAGCGAAGGTGGAAAAGGGCTGCCTCTCGTCTTCCTCCACCAAACTGCGAGTTCTTCCGTGATGTATGAAAAGCTCATGGCCGAACTCCAAGGGCAGTATCGCATGTTTGCGCTTGATACTCCTGGG
>JAYVFX010001011.1:0-9737 GCA_043772795.1 Deltaproteobacteria bacterium | reverse complement strand
GACTTCCTCACTGACAGAGATGGAAACATACACGAGGGTTCACTGCCGCCGGGTACGATGCAGATCGCGACAGAAAGATCACTCAAAGAGAAAGCGTATGAGAGAGTGCCAGACTACTACGCAGAAATGGTTAACAAGAGCGCGAATACTTTTGCGTATGCGATTTATGATTGCGAGGTTCCGGCGTATCGCAAAGGGCGTATCTGTTTAGCCGGGGATGCCGGTGCTTTTGCCCGCCCTCACAGCGCTGCTGGCGCTTTGAAGGGGATAAACGATGCCACTGCGCTGGGCGACGCCGTAAAAACGGAGAGCTCTGTAGAAGATGCGTTGACGCACTGGAACAAAGTACAGACGGAGACCAACAATAACCTCGTCAGGTTTGGCAACCAATTGGGGCGCGCTCTGGTTACAGAAATTCCGGATTGGTCGAAGATGGATGCTCGCAGCATGGAGAAGTGGTTCACCTCTATTGTTACTATTCAGACTGAGATGCTCGATCCCAATAAGCCAAAAAACTGACACAGCAAACCTTTCACGCGGTGGATTGCCAGAGTAGGTCTTGTGGAGCTACGATACGTGGGATAAGCGTTTTTGGGGAAAGATGCTCCCCAAGTATAGGGGAGACACATTAAGGAGGGTTCATGCCGTACGATCTTATTATTCGGAATGGTACAGTAATTGATGGTTCGGGGCTGCCACGTTTTCGGGCAGACGTGGGGATTGTGCATGGGAAGATCGCAGCCATAGGAAAGATTCGCGAGCGCGCCAAAGAGGTGATCGACGCGGACGGCCATATCGTCGCGCCAGGATTTGTCGATGGTCATACGCATATGGACGCTCAGGTCTTTTGGGATCCGCTTGGTACGTGTTCTTGCTGGCATGGGATCACCAGTGTGGTCATGGGTAACTGTGGGTTCTCGCTCGCACCCTGTAGCGAGAAGGACAAATTGTTAGTGATGCGTAATCTGGAGCGTGCAGAAGACATCTCGCCTGAGGCGATGGAAGCAGGCATACGCTGGAGCTGGACGACCTACCCAGAATATTTGGACGCCGTGGATCGCCTACCGAAAGGGATTAACTACTCGGCGTATATTGGGCACTCTGCATTGCGTACGTACGTCATGGGTGAGCGAGCCTTTACCGACGCAGCGACACCCGACGATCTCGAAGCGATGCAGCGAGAACTCCGCGACGCAATTCGAGCTGGAGCGATGGGTTTTACCACCTCGCGCACGCGTAACCATCAGACGCCAGACGGTCAGCCGGTTGCGAGCCGCCTCGCTACCTGGGACGAAGTACGCCAGTTGGTCGGCGTGATGGGTGATATGGGGGCTGGTGTGTTTGAAATTGCCGGTGAAGATACGGACATTAATCCAGACCTGCGGGACGACTATCTTGGTCGGCTGAAGGCTCTTGCTGTGGATACCGGTGTGCCTGTCACCTTTGGTGTCTTTCATCGTCGCAATGCGCCTGACCTCTGGCGTCAATATCTGGCAACCATAGACGACACCGCGGCTGCTGGCGGCCGCATGTTCGCACAGGTCCACAGCCGCTCGATTAACGTGGTGCTGTCGTTCCAAAGCACTACGCCGTTCGACAAGTTGCCGGTATGGCGCGACCTTCGTAAGCTACCGTTGAGCGAACAGGAAGCAAAGTTGCGAGATCCCGACCTGCGTCGCCAGCTATGCGCAGCGGTCTACGACACTCCACGTGAGTCGCGACAAGCCGTTGGCACTGAGCCGCGGAAGGCAAACTTCAAGTGGCTCTTTGTCATGGATAAGGCGACCCCTCCGTACCGTTCGCTCGCAGAGATTGCCGCCGAACAGAACAAAGACCCGGTGGAAGTGTTTATTGATCTCTCGCTGGCGAAAGGGTTGAAGCAGTTTTTTATCCAGCCGCTGGTCAACGAGAACGAGGAGTATGCGTTAGAGATGATCAAGCACCCACGGGCGGTGGTGACCTTCTCCGACTCTGGCGCTCACGTGTCGCAGATTATGGACTCATCGCTACAGACTCACTTGCTGAGTTACTGGGTCCGTGAAAAGCAGGCAGTGACATTAGAAGAAGCCGTACGGATGCTGAGTTTTGTTCCTGCCTCGCACTGGGGTTTGAACGGCCGCGGCTTGTTACGTGAAGGCTGGCAGGCTGATGTCGTAATCTTTAACCCAGAGACCATTGCGCCGATGATGCCCGAATTGGTATTCGATCTCCCCGGCGGTGCCCGCCGTCTCAAGCAAAAGGCTACTGGTCTGTTGGCGACCATTGTCAACGGCGAAGTCGTGTTACGTCAGAATGAACACACTGGGGCCCTTCCAGGGCAGTTGTTGCGAGGACCACTGGCGAGCCGGTAATGCGTGGCTCACGACAACAAACGTAGGCGGTCCTCCATGGGGCAGAATCACACTGCCTCATGGAACGGACGCCAAGCATACCTAACCCCTCGTACGCGCATTAACATCACTACTGGTTCTGCAGCTCTCCGTTGTGCGAGGGGGAGGACCGATTCGCGAAACGTTAAAACTACCTGTTTGTGTCTAAAATAGGCTCCTCTCACGCATATAGTTTTCCTAAATGAGATCTCACCTTACGCGATTCGATGCCTGGTAGCCCAATATGTTGAGATCCTGGCTTTCAATCGTCCACAAAATGTGGCACCACTGCGTAAGGTGAGATGAGATGTTCCGTGTGCGCATAAGAAGAAAACCCGAGGAAACGGCTCATTTTACGCGCGATTTTGGGACCAGCAGGGAAATAGCGTACAATTTTTTATGTTTTTCCAGGTAATATTACGGGTAAACCACTAGAACTATGGTCGTATATAGCGGAAAAATAGTAGTTTCTCTCTCTAAAAACCCTTGACTCGATCGTGGAAATTCCTTGATCGTGATCGGCATCGGCACCCCACACGGGGGTGCGATTCAAAGTGCGGGGCTTGTGTCCAAGACGGCGATTTACTTTGACAATCCCCATGCCTTCAAAGAAAGATGAGCTTTTTCTCACCCGTTTGAATCACCATCCCCACCTCCGTGAACGGAGGGAAACCTTACTCAAGGTCGTGGAAAACGTGGCGGGCGCCTGTACCAAAGCGGATGCGGCGGAACAGGCCGTGATTGAAGAAGGGTGCCTCTCTAGAACTGAAAGGGAGTCCTGGTCCAAATCGTTTGATTTTACGCGGCTAACAGGAAAGGGGCCTCTATGGGGGTATCAAGAATTTCCACAGGTGTGCGAAAATCAGCCGCCAGCAACGGCCACGCCTGCGCCCAGCGATCATTTTGGAGCAGGCTGCGCAAGGTTGGCCCCCGGCCAGCGTCCAGGCCATCCCCGAGCCCTTGAGTCGCTGCGTGACCAAGGTTTTACCGGCTGCCTCTACCGCCCCACTACCAATCGGGAGGTGATCCCGTTGATACGCGGCATAGTGCATCCGGTGCCGTTGATTGCGAAAATAGGTCAGAGCCGCGCCGATCCGTTTTCGACGGGAGCCGGTGGCGCGGCACCATCGGCGGCTTCTTTCAGGAGGACGCGCAGGCGGGCAAATTCGGCGTGGCTGCGGGCGGTACTCTCGCCCCAGATCGCATCACAAGCCCTCTTTGAGGTGCTCGCAGGCATGGTAGAAATCCACAATCTGGACCGCTCCGGCTGGGCCGCCCCCCCACCGCGCGTTCGATCGCCGCCAGCAACTCCCAGTTCGCGTCGGCCCCGTCGGCGAGATAGACCCGCCGCAGGTCGGGTCGGGCGCCGAGAATGGCGTGGACTTCGGCTTGCAGTTGCGCGGCCAGCGTGCCCTTCTTGGACTCGGGCATCCGGGCATACTTCACGGTGTGCAACTGCTCCCCCTCGCTCTCATAGAGCGTGAGCGTGCCACAGCCGACCTCGCGGTAGCCCGTGGGACCGCTGGCCTGTTTGCCCGGCGCCGTGCGCTTGGCCGCTCGCGCCGCACGCTCCTGCGGCTCCGGTTTGAGCGGGGCCATTACGCCATCGACCGAAATCGCCAGGGTGGTAGCCTCCCACGGCACGGTCTCCTGGCGCTGCAGGGCCGCTTCCCACTCCGCGCGCTGAGCTTCCCAGTGGGCCGACAACGTGCGCGGCAATCGATCCAGGGTGCTGCGCGAGGGCGGCATCGCGCCCAGTTCCTGGAACAGGGCTTCGGCGGCTCCGGCAGGCAACTGGGCCATCACGAACGCTCCGTGACAGGCCGCCTGCGGCGTCCAGTAGCCGTTGATAATCCCGGCCTGCAATTCCAACGGACAGAGACTCTTGGCCTTGCGCCCGACAGGCCGATACCGGGGGCGCTCGACCCGCACCGGCCCCGCCGCCGACAGAGAGGTCTCCGTCGCCTGCAACACCGGCTGGTAGCTCTCCCCTCCCACTTCAATCCGCTCGGCCTTCACCTCGTAGCGGGCCAGTTCTTCCGCCACCCACTCCCGCTCCAGGGCCATCACATGCTCATGCAGCTCGCGCTCAAACTGTTCAAACTCCGGTGTCCCTTCCTGCCACGCCTGCTGGCGCGCCCGCAGAAACTCCCTCAGCCGTTGACTCGCGGGGCTTTGCCCTCCTTCTTCGCTATGCTCTATTGCCATGGGGATACTTCCTCTGGGGTGGGTTGGACTCTTTGTCGACTCCTACTTTCCTCAGTGAGGTACCCTTTGTCAAAGCCCATCGGTTCTGCTGAAAACCTGCTCAGTTCCAGAGATGCACCCCGCCGTCTTGGCCCTGTTGCAGGGCTTGGAGCTGCGGGGACGGTCGGCCATGGCCCGCGAGTGTTATCAGACCACCGTGCGATACCTCACGAATCACCTGCCTCGTATATTACCCCACCTATCGCGCGAAGGGCTGGCAGATGGGGAGCGTGCCGGTGGAATCGGCCTGCAAGCGGGTCGTGGGGCAGCGTCTCAAAAGGAGCCGGCATGCGCTGGGGGGAAGACGGAGCCGAAGCCGTGTGTCGCCTCCGGGCCTTGTTCTTGAGTGAGCCCGGGCCGTGGGATGCCTTTTGGAGTCGAAATTAACTTTCAGTGATCTACAAACGGGACGCTCACCCTCTCAGCACCGATTGCTTAATACTCCGTGTGCAAAGCTTCTGCGACCGCTTGTAAGTATCCTCATGCGATCGATACTTCTCTGCATGTTCATTTGTCTCTCTTGAGCGAGTGAATCCAGACCCTTCGGCTCGTTGCGCTACAACTTTTGGTTGCAAAAAAGATCGTCTATCGCTATTACCCATATACACGGAATCGAGAATAGTCCCAGGAAGGAAAGTGTCATTCCTCTCATGCTCCGCTCAGCGCACTCCCCACAAACGCAATTTATATTGAATATGTGACGGAACAGCGCTTACCTACCAGCATGAATTGGGTGGCCCTACCTCTTGGGAGGAGTAAACAGATGTGGCCCTCAAGATCACGCCCTAGGATTGCAGAGCAGATCAAGGCGGTTTTTCACTGCCTTCTCCTTGTTGCTACCATTTTTGCCTTTGTCGGATGCGGAAACCAGACTGGTCCCAAAGCGGCTACTCCACCTCCTCCACCGGAAGTCCTTGTGACCGAGGTGATTCAACAGGACGTCCCCATCTATTTTGAATGGATAGGCACGACTGAGGGCTATGTGAATGCGCAAATCCGTCCGCACGTTCAGGGCTCTCTACAATCGCGGGATTATACGGAAGGTTCCCTCATCAAGGCCGGACAACTCATGTTCACCATCGACACGCGCGAGTACCAGGCGGCTCTCAATCAGGCGATGGGAGATCTCCGCCGGGCAGAGGCCAATCTCGGCAAGACGCAACTCGACGTCGCCCGCTATAGGCCTTTGGCAAAAGAGGGAGCGATTAGCCAGCAAGAACTCGACAATGCCGTACAAGCCCACGAGGCGAACAAAGCGTCAGTCGAAGCGGCCCACGCCACTGTGGAACGGGCCAAGCTCAATCTCAGTTGGACCAAGGTCACTGCTCCGATTACTGGTATCGCCGGCATCTCAGTTGCGCAGATCGGCGACTTGGTCACTCCGAGTGTTCTACTAACTACTATTTCGCAGGTTGACCCGATCAAGGTCTACTATCCCATTAGTGAACAGGAATATATGCATTTCGCGCGACGGATCCGCGAAATAGAGCAGGGGCGAGGCGGTGAGAAGGTACCGCTTGAGCTGACCCTCGCCGACGGCAGCGTGTATCGCGAACAGGGTACGTTTAGCCTGGCTGATCGCCAGGTCGATCTGCGAACCGGCACCATCACTGTCCAGGGCGTGTTTGCCAATCCCGATAACATTTTGCGTCCCGGTCAGTATGCCAAGATCCGGGTCGCGGCCGAGACGAGAAAGGGGGCAATGCTCGTGCCACAGCAGGCGGTCCAGCAACTGCAAGGCAGTAATCAGGTCGCGGTAGTAGGGGACGGTAATAAAATCGACATCCGTCCAGTGAAAGTTGGCGAACAGGTCGGGAATATGTGGATTATCGCGCAAGGGCTCAAGCCAGGAGAGCGGATCGTCGTTTCAGGTGTGCAGAAAGTAAAAACAGGGATGGTGGTGAATCCGAAACAGGCTGTGACGGAGCCTACTCCTGCGCAGGCGGTAACCGACTCCTCTGGTGGGACCTAAATCGGAATGCACGACATTGGGACGCTGCTCGTAACCGTGTGGGTAGGGTCGCGTGTACCAAGCTCTTGCCTCCTGGTTTAGAGCGAATTTGTTTGCATTTATCCGCCGTAGCAAAAGGCCCTGGATGCCTGCCTGCGCGGGCATGACGGAAAAGAGATTCAGCGCAATGTCATTCCCGCGAAAGCGGGAATCCAGGAGGTGCGGCACGGTGGGGTTTTGTTTCTGAGTAGCGGAGGCAGCATATAATGGCAAAATTCTTCGTTGACCGGCCTGTGGTGGCCATGGTCATTGCGATCCTGATGGTGATGATTGGCATTGCTGCACTCGTGCGGCTACCGATTGCACAGTTCCCTAATATCGCGCCCCCACAAATTCAGCTCTGGGCGACGTACGTGGGTGCCGACGCGTTAACTCTTGAGCAGTCGGTCTCCACCCCGACTGAACAGCAGATGAGCGGTGTGGATAACATGCTGTACATGTACTCCATCAACTCGAACAACGGCCAGGTGCGGCTGAATGTGATCTACGACGTCGGTACCGATCCGAACACCAACCAGATCCTCACGCAAATGCGCTATCAGCAGTCGGAATCGCAAATGCCGGTCGAGGTGCGCAACTTCGGAATTACGCTCCGGAAGGCGGTGTCGAGTCCGTTGGCGCTGTTCTCTGTCTATTCCCCCAATGGTACTCATGATGCCCTGTTTCTCACCAACTATGCCAATATCAATATCAATGATCCGATGACCCGTGTGCCTGGTGTTGGTCAGGTCAACGTGTTTGGCGCTGGTCAATATGCGATGCGCTTCTGGGTACGGCCAGACACGCTGGCGAAGCTCAATATTACTGTGAGTGAGATTGTTGAGGCGCTCACCAAACAAAATAGCGTGAACCCAGCAGGCCAGATCGGTGCTGAACCCGTGCCACCCGGACAAGTTTTTACCTATACCGTGAGGACGCGAGGTCGCCTCAGCAGTGTTGAAGAGTTCGGGGATGTCATCGTCCGCGCGAATCCCGACGGCTCGATCGTGCGGATGAAGGATGTGGCGCGTGTGGAACTCGGATCGCAGACCTATAATATGCAGGGCCGCATCAATGGCCGCCCTGCGGCCTTGATAGCTATCTACCAGGTTCCAGGCTCGAACGCTCTTGAGACAATGAACCGCGCTAAGGCGCTGCTGAACGAGATCAAGACGCGATTTCCGGCTGATATGGATTATGAACTTACTCTTGATACCACACGCGCAGTGAGCGAAGGGATCAAGGAGATCGTGAAGACGCTGTTCATCGCGATTGCTTTGGTGACGCTGGTCGTGTTTATCTTCTTGCAGGGCTGGCGAGCGACGTTGATTCCTCTGCTGGCCGTGCCGGTGTCTTTGATCGGGACGTTCATTGTCTTTCCGTTCCTAGGTTTCTCGATTAACACCTTGTCACTCTTCGGGCTCGTGCTTGCTATCGGTCTCGTGGTTGACGATGCGATCGTCGTGGTGGAAGCCGTCGAACGTCACATTGAAGAAGGGTTGTCGCCGCGCGATGCAACCCTAAAAGCGATGGACGAGGTGTCGGGCCCAGTGATCGCGATTGCGTTGATTTTGGTCGCGGTGTTTATCCCCTCAGCCTTTATTCCCGGCATCACCGGTGGACTCTATCGACAGTTTGCAGTGACGACTGCGGTCTCAGTGGTTATTTCGGCACTCAATGCATTGACTTTGAGCCCAGCACTGTCGGCCCTGTTGTTGCGGCCACGCACGCGTACACGAGGACCCCTAGGGATGTTCTTTCGTGGGTTCAATCGTGCGTTTGATAAGATCACCAATGGATACATTTCTTGCTGTACATTTCTGATCCGTAAAGTTTGGATCGCGCTGTTGCTCCTCGTCGCCTTCGCTGCGGCGGCTGGCTGGTTTGGGTCGCGACTGCCTACCAGTTTTTTGCCGCAAGAGGATCAAGGCTATTTCTACTTGAATGTACAGCTCCCAGTGGCTTCCTCGCTGCAACGGACCGATGAAGTGTGCAAAAAGATTGAGGCGATTCTGAAAGAGACGCCGGGGGTCGAGACCTTCAATATGGTCGTTGGCTTCAGTATGCTCAGTTTCTCAAACACGACTTTCAACGCGTTCTCTTTCGTCATGCTCAAACCCTGGGGCGAGCGCGACCCAGAAGGACTCACCGCCGACGTCATCATGCGCCGTCTCAATCAACGGCTCGCTGGTCTGATGGAGGCGCAGGCGTTTGCTTTCTCGCCACCGGCGATTCCCGGCGTTGGTACTTCTGGTGGTATCACGTTCATGCTGGAAGATCGTGCTGGCCAGAGTGTTGAATTCCTGGCGCAGCACACCAGCAAGTTTCTTGAAGTGGCCCGTATACGTCCGGAATTCGCGTCCCTGATGACGACATTCATTCCGAGCGTCCCGCAGGTCTTTGTTGATGTCGATCATGACAAGGTGATGAAGCAAGGCGTGGATTTGGGCACGGTCTACCGAACACTGCAGGCGTTTATGGGCGGGACCTTCGTCAACTATTTCAACCTTTTCGGACGCGTCTGGCAGGTCTATGTTCAAGCCGAAGGTGAGTATCGCACGACGCCTGAGAACATCGGCCAATTCCGGGTCCGCAATGCGGCTGGACAAGCAGTGCCGATGTCGACCCTGATGAGTATGAAGACGATCTACGGACCGGAGTTCACTATCCGTTTCAACGGCTATCGGTCGGCGCAGATCAACGGCAGCGTGGCGCCGGGGTATAGCAGTGGTCAAGCGATGGCAGCGCTTGAGCAGGTCTTTGCCGAGACCATGCCGCCTGAGATGGGCTACGACTACATGGGGATGTCATTCCAAGAGAAACAAGCGGCACAAGGAGTGAAACCCAGTGTCGTCTTCGGGCTCTCGCTTATAGTGGTGTTTCTTATCATGGCGGCGCAGTATGAGAGCTGGACGTTACCATTCAGCGTATTGCTCAGTACACCGATCGCGGTCTTTGGCGCCTTCCTGGTGCTGTGGTTACGGGCATTCGAGAACAATGTGTACACCCAAGTCGGCTTAATCATGCTCATCGGACTTGCGGCAAAGAATGCCATTCTCATTGTCGAGTTCGCCAAGCTAGAGTCTGAGCGAGGGACCCCTCTCATCGAGGCGACGTTGACAGGAGCACGG
>JAYVFX010001010.1:0-3807 GCA_043772795.1 Deltaproteobacteria bacterium | reverse complement strand
GTTCTATGGCGCCGATTTTTACCCGGTCTGAATGGCGAACCAGTCGGCCAGGAAGGCCGACTACAGCCGGTTCCAGGCCCTGAACATCCAGATTCTCGGCATTAGTGTCAGCAACCCCTTTTCCCAGAAAGTGCTGTCGGATTCGCTTCAGCTGCCCTACCCCCTGCTCAGTGATGCGTACCTGAAGGTCGCCCAGGCGTACGGGGTCATATACGGGTCGACAGGAACGAAGATAGACTACCCAGGTCTTGAGGGGTTGTCCGCAGCGCGGGTGTTCTTCCTCATGGATAAGGAGGGAATTGTCCGAGGAAAGTGGCTCGGTGAGGACATGGCTGTCTTTTCCACTGAGATGCTTCTGAAGGCGGCGCAGGAGATTGCAGGAAAACCCGCCCAGGACGCTGGTGAAAAGAAGCCGTCAGCGATGTGAGAGGGAATACTACAAGAGGGATGAAACGAGTAAATGATCACATGAAGTTATCTGTCGTCAATACTGTTTGGCACGAGTTTGGGGGTAAGCAAGGATCTGTCTTGGTTCTCCCCTCTCCCTCGAAGGGAGAGGGCCAGGGTGAGGGTGCTAAGCTGATTGTTTCCCCCTCATCCTGACCTTCTCCCGCCAGGGGAGAAGGGACCCTGAGCCGTGCTTGCATAACGAGTGCCGAACACTCTTGATCTGTCGTCTCGTGGGGGATGCCAGCCGACCCTTACCCAGCGGCGTCGTGCTTCGACGATGGTAGGGTGGTTCAGATTGAGGGCGGCTACTCTTCTGGCAAGGGAATGCGATAGCCACGCCATTTCAACAGTAGATAGGCATGAGCTGTTTTTAGCGTGAGGAGGCGACCTTGTTCGCCGAGGGTACGCAATGTTTCTTTCTCTTGTTCCGTGATCGTCCCTTGGCTATTTTTGGACAGCAAACGACTATACTGACGCTGGAGGGTGGGAGATAGCTGACTTCGTGCAACCTGCCACAGAGCGTCGTTGTCAAGTTGTTCCAGTGCCTCTAATTCTTCATGTAAAGGAGACGGCAGATCATTAGCTAAGGGAGGGACGGCTTCCATCAAGCGCTCGACGAGAAACTCCTCCAGCAGCTTGCGCGCTGCGGTTGCTCCCCGCCGATAGCGTTGAAGCGTCTCATCTGGTAATTGCAGGGTCACCATCTGGGTCATAATCCTTTTCCTCATCCAAAGAAGCCAGTGAGAGATCAGTGTTCACATCTCTGACTGTGTATTTATAGTATGGGTTTTGTGCGGACATCAAGTGGTACGCTATTGATCGTTGAATAAACAAGAGGATACTCATACTGCTTACCTGAGGAAAGACGATGAACACCACATTCCTCTCTGAGGACTCCGCTCGCACTCAAGGTAGACATGCCACACCTGGAAGCAGGGGCGGCGGCCGACTGCTGCGGCGGACGTTCTTCATCGCTCTCGTCTTGGTGAGCGGCGGGCTACTCACAAGCGGTGCAGTCGAACTCTTCTTCCGCTATCGTGAGAGCGTCGAGGGCATTTGGGCGTTGCAACGGGAGATGGCGCAAGGGGCGGCTTTCAAGATCCAACAGTTTGTGCAGGACCTCGAGAAGACGATGCGGGCGTCTACGCAGACGCCAGACATCGTGGCCGCCGGGTTGACGGATGCCTACCGGTTCCAACTCATCAAGCTGCTGAAAGTCACTCCTGCAATCACCACAGCTGCAGTGCTGGACGCTAACGGCCGCGAATTGCTTAGGGAGTCGCGAGTGGAGCTGACCCAGTCGGAGGAGCCGAGAGACCATTCCTCGGACGAGGCCTTTATGCAGGCTCGGGGAGGCTCCACGTTCTTCAGTCCGGTATATTTCGTGAGGCAATCCGAGCCGTACATGCGTATCGGCGTTCCCATTGAACCGTTCGCTGGAGAGGTGATTGGTGTCCTGATCGCTGAGGTCAACCTCAAATACATCTGGGACGTCATCTCGCAGATCAAAGTCGGGCAGACCGGGTACGCGTATGTCACCTCTCGTGAAGGGGATCTCATCGCTCATCCCGACATCAGCCTGGTTCTGCAAAAGCGGAACCTGAAGAATCTTGGTCAGGTGCAGGCCGCACTCGCCGGCGCGCCGGGTCCATTTGCCGCTCAGCCGAATCTGGCTGGCCAGCAGGTTTTCCCGGCCTATGCGGTTATTCCTAATCTCGGGTGGGCAGTGCTTGTCGAACGGCCCACTGCTGAGGCCTATGCACCTCTGTACGCTTCGATTCTCAGAACTTCTGTGCTCCTTTTAGTCGGCCTCGGCATGGCTACCCTGGCAAGCCTGCTGATCAGCCGTCGGGTCGTGCGTCCGGTTGGAGTACTCCGCCAGGGGGCGGCTCGCATCGGCGCGGGCGCGCTGGACCACCGTATCGAGGTCCAGACCGGCGATGAGCTGGAAGCCTTGGCCACAGAATTCAACCGGATGGCTGCCCAACTCCAGGAGTCATACTCCGGCCTGGAGCAGAAGGTTGAGGAACGCACACGCGAACTCGAGATCGCCAACAAACACAAATCCCAGTTCCTTGCCAATATGAGCCACGAACTGCGCACTCCCCTCAACGGCATTCAGGGCTATACCGAACTCATTATGGACGGCATCTATGGCGAGGTCCCGGAGAAGATCAAAGAGATCATGGAGCGCATACAGCAAAGCGGCAATCGGCTCCTCAGCTTGATCAACGCCGTCCTCGATCTCTCGAAGATCGAGGCGGGACGGATCACACTCTCGCTGGCTGACTACTCGATGCAGGGAGTCGTACAGACGGTCTGCACGGCGGTGGAGCCTTTAGCGGTGGAGAAACGGCTCGCACTGAAAGTGACTGTGCCGCCCGACCTACCGGTTGGCAAAGGCGACGAACAACGCATCACACAAGTGCTCACCAACCTGGTGGGGAATGCCATCAAGTTCACTGAGGTCGGCGAGGTCGGCGTGCAGGTGACCTCAACCAACGGGACGTTCATGGTCGCGGTAGCCGACACGGGTACTGGAATCGCGGAAGCCGACCAACAGAAAGTCTTTGAAGAGTTCCAGCAGGCCGACAGTTCCAGCACGCGGAAGAAGGGTGGAACCGGCCTTGGTCTGACCATTGCCAAAAAAATTATCGAGATGCACGGCGGACGCATCTGGGTGGAGTCGAGCTTAGGTGCAGGCTCGACTTTCCAGTTCACGTTGCCCGTGCGCGTCGAGCAGCAAAGGGAGGCGACATGAGCAAGCGGGTCTTGGTCGTCGAGGACGAAGAGGATAACCGGCGCATCGTGCGTGACCTGCTCACGAGCGTCGGTTATGAGATTATCGAAGCAGTAACAGGGCCGGAAGGAGTGACAGCGGCCGCAACGCATGTCCCGGACCTGATCCTCATGGACATCCAACTTCCTGGTCTCGATGGCTATGAAGCGACACGTCGGATTAAGGCCAACCCCGCGCTCCGTCACATCCCGATCATTGTTGTGACTTCCTATGCGCTGAGCGGTGACGACGTCAAGGCATTCGAGGCCGGCTGCGATGCCTACATCGCCAAGCCCTTCAGCCCACGCGCGCTCCTGGCGAAGGTGCGCGAGTATCTGTCGTGAGAACACCACCGCGCATCCTCATTGTCGACGACGAGCCGATGAACCTGGACATTCTCCAGACCCGCTTGAGCGTTCACGGCTATGAGATCCTCACCGCAACTAACGGTGAGGATGCACTGGCAGTTGCCACCGCTCGGCGACCGGATTTAATCCTATTGGACATCATGATGCCTAAGATAGATGGGATCGACGTCTGCCGCAGTCTCAAAGCAGACGTTTCCCTGCCCTTCATGC
>JAYVFX010001009.1:0-5233 GCA_043772795.1 Deltaproteobacteria bacterium | reverse complement strand
GTTAAAGGGACTGTTGTCATCGTAGAAACTGTTCCACAAGGAGGGAGAGATGCGGATCGTGGGGATCGTCTTACAAATCGTCTTTTTCCTGGCGCTGATATTTGTCGCCTTGTTGATCGCAGGGATCATCTCTAACCGTTTACCACTCAATGATCCTCCTGGTCTTGGGGCGCGAGTCTCGACATATCTGTCTACCAATGTCGCCGAGACTTCGACTGAGTCGCTCTTTCCAGAGCTCAAGTCGCGCCGTTATGAAGCACCACCGAGTTTACTGTTTGATGTGGCGCGACGTGCGGTTCAAGGGTTGAAATGGGAGGTGACGACAATGGATGACAGCAAGAATGAAATCCATGCCGTAGTCACTACCAAACTGTGGAAGTTCAAAGATGATGTGACGATTCAGATTCAACCAGCGCAGCCCAGTGGAAGCTGGCTATCGATTCGCTCTTCTTCGCGAGTAGGGAAGGGGGATTTGGGGGCGAACACACGTCATGTGATGGACCTCGTCCGTTTTGTTGACGAGACTGTGCCAAAACAAGCGCTGGTTACACAATGAAAAATGAAGAATGCAAAGCAAGAGGTTTACTAATGCTCTTTTTCGTTTTGATTTCCAATTATTAATTCCACATTCTTCATTTCCTAAAAAGGGGGGACGATGGAGGAAGCTGTACAGTTCTATAGCGAAGCCGTGCCAATGGCTGGCATGTTATTTCTGCCTGAAGGAATTACCTCAGGCGAGAAGCGCCCCGGCATTGTGATGTGTCATGGTTTTACCGCGGTCAAGGAAGTGTTGCTTCCGGAAATCGCCCGACGGTTGGCGGCACTTGGATATGTCACTTTAACTTTTGATTATCGATTTCTGGGCGCCAGTAGTGGTGAACCGCGCAGGCAGATCCTTCCCATGCGACAGATCGAAGATATTCGCAATGCCGTCACGTTCTTGCAAAACCAAACAGAAGTGAATCCTGATCGTATCGGCTTGCTCGGAGTCAGCCTTGGGGGTGCGAACGTAAGTTATGCGGCAGGAGTGGAAGAACGGGTCAAAGCAACTGTCAGTGTGTGTGGTATTGGCGATTGCGGTCGCTGGATACGCGATGCCTGCCACTTCTGGGAATGGAAAGCGCTTCTCCAACGTTTGGCAGAAGATCGCCGCGAACGTGTAATGACCGGGAAGTTACAATACGTCCATGCCAAAGACATCGTACCCGAACCGGAAAGTACCACGGCGCTTTTTGGGCAAATCCTTCAGCAATATCCACAGTGGAGTCGAGAAATCACGTTAGCCTCGGGTGAGGCGCTGATTGCCTATCGGCCCGAGTCGGTGGTCGCGCAGATCTCGCCGCGAGCGATCTTGTGGCTACATGGTGATGCGGACGAGCGGGTATCGATGGAAGAATCCATATCCATGTGCAATAAGGCAGGCGATCCAAAGAAGCTTGTGATTCTTCCTGGTCTTGGACATAGCGATATCATTTCTGGCCCAGGTCTCGATCAGAGCATGCCACATATCAAGGAATGGTTTGCAACGCATCTCTAAAAGTAAGGAAATCAAGACGCAAGGCTTGTGGATAAGAAACGAGGATGAGGATATCCATTCCCACTTTTGAGTCTACAATATAAGGAGGGTTCATGGCAGATTTTCATGAAGAATATGTTGAACTCAGCGGCGCAAAAGTTCATCTGTTACGTGGAGGAAAAGGAAACCCGCTGTTACTCTTGCATGGTGCAGCAGGGAATCCCGGCTGGCTACAAATTCATGACATGCTTGCCCAGCATTATGAGGTGTACTTGCCCACCCATCCTGGGTTTGGCCGATCGACACGTCCTGGCTGGTTCGACTCCATGAACGATATGGTCGATTTTTACATGGATTTCCTCGATTACTTCAAGCTGCAACGAGTTCCGGTCGCGGGCTTTTCGCTGGGCGGATGGATCGCGGCGGAATTAGCGGCAACCTGCCCGGAGCGTATAACGAAGCTGGTTCTGGTCGATGCTGTCGGATTGAAAGTAGAAGGTGCAGAGATCGCTGATATTTTCCTCCTCACTCCGCAAGAAATGCCTCCCTTAGTATTCTATGACCTTAACCAAGTCGTAGAACGGGAAAAGCTCTTTCCCGTGAAACCAACACCCGAAGAAGTAGAACTACGAGACAATAGTCAGCTGATGGCACAGTTGCTTGGCTGGAAGCCGTATATGCATAACCCGAAACTGATTCATCGCCTACGTCGAGTAACTTCACCGACACTTGTGGTGTGGGGTAAGCACGATCGTTTGGTGCCACTCGCTCATGGTGAGGCGTATTGCAAAGCGATTCGGGGAGCCGAGCTTAGAGTAATTGATCGTTGCGGTCATTCACCGCAACTGGAACGACCAGCTGAGTTTGCGGCAATGGTTGAAGAGTTTTTGGCACGTGCGTAGACACGAGACAAGAGGAACATATGATTGACTACTACTATTTCAGTGAGATGCCGTATCCCGAGACTCCGGAACTCGATCAGTATCCATCCATTCGTCTGACTTATTCCAACAAATACTTTAATCCGGAATTCGGTGCTCAACTCTACAAGCGTTATCTTGACGAGTATGCTTATGCAGAAACAGTCGGATTTGATGGACTGATGGTTAATGAACATCATAACACCCCGACGTGCATGCATATGTCTGTCAATCTGAGTGCGGCAGCACTTATCCAACGGACAAAGAAAAGCAAAATTCTTCTCCTCGGCAATGTGATCGCGTTGTGGGAAAACCCCATCCGTCTGGCAGAAGAAGTTGCGATGCTCGACTTGATGTCTGAAGGGCGGATCATTTCCGGTTTCGTGCGTGGCATTGGCATCGAGCAATTTTCCATGAACATTAACCCTGGATTGAACCGTGAGCGCTTTCAAGAATCACATGACTTAATCCTCAAAACCTGGACACAACCTGGGCCGTTTCGTTGGGAAGGGAAGCACTTTCACTTTCGTTATGTGAATCCGTGGATCTTTCCTTTGCAGAAACCTCACCCGCCTATTTGGATTCCAGGGATTGGCAGTACGGAGTCGATTATGTGGGCAGCGCGCCACAACTATCCGTACGTGTCATTTCTTGCCCCAATGGATATGGCTGAGCAGTGGTTTGATCTTTACCGCGAGACCGCGCAAAAGAGCGGACATACACCGACACAAAATAACCTCGGATACATGACTGGCCTATTCGTTGCAGACACAGAAGCAGAAGCACGCAAGTCGTTTGAGCACTATTTGTGGCGTACGCAGACCTCACTCAAAGGGCCGATACACTATTATATGCCGGTGGGAATGACGACCCGCGGAACAACTTCGATTCTGACGGAAGGTGGTGTCGGTAAGAAACATAAACCAGTTTTTCAGATGTCGATCGACGAGCTACAAGAATCTGGTGGTTTTGTGGTCGGAACACCACAAACAGTGAAGCAACGTCTGAAGGAAATTATTAAACGGCTGGGTATCGGGCACATGATCTTTGAAGCGCAGTATGGTGGATTGCCGCATGATTTGACCATGCGGAGCATTGAATTAATGGGTAAAGAAGTATTGCCTGCGCTACGACGGGAACTGGCATAGTTTAAGCGGCGGCTTACGTGTTGCTATTTGAAAAAGGACGGATGGTGGCGATATACTGAACGCGGGAACAAACTGCGCTTTTATCCACGGGCATAAATGCCCGTGCGACAAGACGACGCCGAATAGAATCCGGCTCAAAGCCCCATTTATGGGGCACTGTTACTGTAGCACGGCGACTCATCGCCGTGTCGCGAAGAATGACAAAAGCGCAATCTCCAGCTGTGCAGAGTATACAACTGAAGTATGGATATAGCACATCAGCGACTCAAGCCTCGGAGAGGTGACATATGGGCAAGCGTGTGTAACTCGTGTCGCCTCTCGCTTTTTCTCCTCATTGTATTGCTCAGTCACGCCAACCAGAGTGAAGCCCAAATTTACAAATGGGTAGATAAGCATGGGGTCATCCATTTTGGCCAAGCACCGCAGCAAGGTGCTGGAGAGGCGGCGAAAATGGAAGCGACACGCCCAGCCAAAACCCCCAATGCTGAATTTGATCATCCGCAAAGAGAACCTGAGAAAACCCCAGGTGGTGAGCAAAAACCTCAAGTAGTGGAAGAACACGACTCAGCGGTGACTCGGCAGGTTTCCGCGGAAATGTATTCGACCAGTTGGTGTGGGTATTGCCGCAAAGCGCGCGAGTATTTTCGGACACGTGGCATTGCACTTATCGAGTATGACATCGAGATCGATGCCGCAGCGGCTGAACGGAAACGGCAGATTGACATCCGTCCCGGAGTGCCACTAGTTGTGATCAATGGGCAACTCATTCATGGCTATGCGCCGGCATTGTATGAGCAAGCTTTAACTCAGCAACGCTAAGATGGGTTTTCTTCTCGCTTATACCTGTGGTACACACAGGGCCGAAGACGTGACCGTAGACAGGAGCCAAGAATGGACTTTGCCTTAACAACTCAACAAGAAGCCTTTCGGGCGGAGATTCGCCGTTTTCTTGCTGTAGAAATTCCTTCGGGTTCACACACTGAAGATGGCTGGATTGTCGGGTATTCCCCCGAGTTCTCTCGTAAGCTTGGAGCGCAAGGATGGATCGGACTCACCTGGCCAAAGAAGTATGGTGGACAGGAACGTTCCTATCTGGATCGTCTTGTCCTAACAGAAGAATTGTTGCGGGCTGGTGCGCCGGTTGCTGCGCATTGGTTAGGTGACCGACAAGTTGGCCCGGCTTTATTGGCCTATGGGAACGAAGAGCAAAAGGCGGAGTTGCTCCCGCGCGTGACAAAAGGTGAGATTGTTTTTTGTCTCGGCATGAGCGAACCAGGGGCCGGGTCTGACTTGGCCTCGCTACGTACGAAGGCAACTGAAGAGGGAGACCACTTTGTTATCAATGGGCAGAAGATTTGGACCAGTTTTGCGCACGTTGCTGACTATGCCTACCTAGTTGCCCGAACGGATCCCGATGCACCAAAACATAAAGGAATTAGTGAGTTTTTGGTGGATATGAAAACGCCAGGAATTACCGTGCGACCGTTGGTCGATATTACGAGAGAACATCACTTTAACGAGGTATTTTTCGACAATGTAAAGGTTGAGAAGCGATGGATTATTGGTGAAAAGAACCGCGGGTGGTATCAGATCGCCTCACAACTGGATTACGAGCGTAGTGGCATAGAACGACTACTGAGCAACTACCC
>JAYVFX010001008.1:0-3137 GCA_043772795.1 Deltaproteobacteria bacterium | reverse complement strand
GCGGCGTTCACCCTCTCCTGTGTCCTCTCCCCTCAAGGGAGAGGAGAAAACTGGGCCCTGCACACTCCATATCTTGGTGGGTTTTCCAGTAGCACGGACATTTATGCCCGTGGAGGAAAGCGCAGTCTGCTCTAGTGGGCAGTATAGCCAGTCCTCTACTTTCTACCGGCAGACCGTATGTCATAAGTAATACGATCACTATCTTCATCCCCGTCGTCCGTACGACAGGGTAGGGCGCCGTTTACATACAACCAACCACAAGTCATCCCAGCGAAATCCAGACTTTTCGTTTTCTTCCCGTTTGCGCTCCGTATTTCACTACATCACCTGTACACCGCTAACTAGAGCGCTAACAACCCCGTGATACCTACGTTTTTAGATGCGGTAAGAACCAAGCAAAAAACTGCAAGAGATTCAACATGAAGGTTTTACATACTTATTAATTATCAGACATTAAACTTATGAGCCGAGTTTAGGAGGCCAGATTGAACGCTGATGAGACCGTCATCGCGAGGCATTATCCGCAAATAATGAGTCGCTCGGACTCGCGCTATTAGGTTTCCCCATGAGGCTAAGGTTTTCCGCGCGTTGACGCCTCCCATTAGATACCGCAGTATGAGGCAATTCTAATGCTTCGGCGCGAACAGCGAGCGGCTACAGGGTCTGGGAGGGAGACCTGGACACAATCAGTTGCGTCACTTTTTGGAATAACTACAAGGACCACATGAGCGATGCCGAGTTCCTCAAGAAGGAACTCGCGGTCAACAAGCTCATGGAGCCATTGGGGTTCGATATCATCTTCGGCGTCGAGCATCACTTCTCGAGCTACTCGATGGCACCGGATAACTTTCAATTCCTGGGATACATGGCAGCAATCACGAACCGGATTAAGCTTGGGACCTTGGAAGTAATCCTCCCCTGGAATGATCCACTGCGGGTAGCGGAAAGGGCTATTCTCCTAGATCATCTTTCCGAAGGGCGTGCCGTGCTGGGCATGGCCCGTGGCTTGGCAAAACGAGAATACGTTGGCTTTCGCCAGGATATGGAAGAGTCACGTGCTCGGTTTGACGAGTCCGCACGGATGATTTGCCAGGCCATCGAAAGCGGCTATATAGAAGGGAACGGGAAATACTACCCGCAACCGAGAACGCCGATACGACCTGGACCGCTACAGTCGTTTGTTGGTCGGCGTTACATGGTGGCCATGTCGCCGGATACTGTCCCAGTGTGCGCAGAGGTTGGTGCCGTGCAGTGTCTGTTTGTCTTCAAGCCGTGGCCGGAAGTGCTCCCGACGATCGAGCGCTATCGCACGCTCTTTCAAGACTTTCACAAAATCCCTGCACTGCCACTACTGACTGCGGATCTCTGTTTCTGTCATGAAAGCGCCGACACAGCGTACGAACTCGCCCATAACTATGTTGGCAAGTATTTCGACAGTTTTGCTGAGCACTACGAAATTTTTGGCTCCCATCTGACGGACTCCAAGAGCTACGCCAATTACAGTGGCGCAAAAGCGGCTGCCGATGCTATCGGCGTCGACGCGATGGTGAAAGCGTTTGTCGACAGCAACGTCTGGGGAACACCCAAGCAAATCCTCGACAAATACGAAGAGCGCCGCGCCATCATCGGCGATTTTCAAGCGAGCGCGACTTTCAGTTTTTCAGGAATGACGTTTGACGAAGTCAAAAACAGTATGACGATCTACGCTACCAAAGTCATGCCAGAATTGCGTCGCTGGTCGAGCCGCGATTCCAAGAAACAAGCGGCTTAACTATATTATCGATCGGGACACGTGATAGCGTTTTCTTTATGGAGACCAATACCGTGTCCCTCCTCATTCCCAACCACAACCAACCACAACCAACCACGACGGGCTTGACAGCACACCTTCAGGCATTACGCGAGCATTCTTGAGCAAGCGCTCAATCAACATTACGACGTAGAGCAAAACACCATGAAGTTTTCTTGGTTCCATTTACCCTCATTTTTTCCGGCAATTCATGAGAGTGAAGTGCAGTTCTACCAACACATGCTAGAAGAGACCGACCGTGCGGAAGCACTCGGATTCCATGGAGTGTGGTGCGCGGAACATCACTTCTATGATTATGGCGGCCACATTCCTTCAGTTCCGGTGCTGGGTTCGGCCATCGCGCAACGCACTAAACGGCTACGGATCGGCTCTGGGATTGCGCTCGCACCGCTCCAAGATCCCATCCGGCTCGCGGAAGAATTTGCCATGCTGGACTGTCTTTCTGGCGGGCGGTTGGACTTCGGTATCGGTCGCGGTTTTCAGAAGGGGGAATACGATGCGTTCGAACGCGACATGGCAGACAGCCGTCTGCTCTTTGAGGAAGCGTACGAGATCATCATGAAAGCCTGGACCCAGGAACGCTTCTCCTATGAAGGAAAATTCCGCAAGATACAGAATCTGCGCGTCATTCCCAAACCGGTGCAAAAGCTGCCGCCGGTGTACGTTGCGTCCATCTTTACGCCTCAGTCGTTCGAGTGGACTGGGAGTAAGGGGTGCAACTTGATGGTTGTGCCGTATGCCGTAGCAAAACCTGAGACCCTAGCAGGAAACCTCAAACTCTTTACCGATAATCGTAAGGCAAACGGCCATATGACCACCCCTGAGATCTTAGCGGTCTACCACTTTTATTGCGGTGAGACCGCAGAGAAAGCGCGGGAAGAAGCGCGAGAACCAATGCTGCGCTACTTGGGCGCTGCTGCTGCTGCGAATGAAGAGTCGGCCTATTCCGAACAGTACGCCGGATATAAAAAGCTCCGTGAAGGCTTCAAGATGATGGATTACGACCAGTACCTCTATCCACACCGAGTGATCTTCGGTGACCCTGACCAGTGCGCTGAGCGTATTGTACAGATTCAGGCGACTGGGGTCACGAACATCGGCTTGATTGGTAACTTTGGTGGACTGGAACGTAACAAGATACTCGCTTCCCTCGACCGCTTTGGAAAATACGTGCTGCCACGATTTGCGTAGAACGGATCTACACTCGGAGTGATGTAACGATGGCACGTAAAATTCTCCGGTCAGCGAGAAAATCGAAGTCTCTGATTCGTGATCGTGATCTCCTGCAGCAGAAGCGCGCAGCAGTCGCGGAAGCCGCATTTGCCTT
>JAYVFX010001007.1:0-4535 GCA_043772795.1 Deltaproteobacteria bacterium | reverse complement strand
CGCGGCGACAATATCCTCGACACCGGCGCACATTACTACAACGTGTACGAAACCAGTGATGGCAAATATATCTCCATTGGTTCCATCGAGACCAAGTTCTACGCTGAGCTGCTGCAACTTAGCGGGTTACAGCACCAAGAGTTACCGCGCCAGAACGACAAGGAAGCCTGGCCGGCGATGAACGATCGCTTGGCAGCCATCTTTCGCAGCAAGACTCGCGATGAGTGGTGTAAAATCATGGAAGGTAGCGATGTGTGTTTCGCGCCGGTGCTCGATATGGCAGAAGCGCCGAAGCATCCACATAACAAACAGCGCGGCACCTTTGTTGAGATTGATGGCGTCGTACAGCCAGGCCCAGCACCACGCTTCGGTCGCACTCCGAGTGCGATTCAAGGCCCGCCTGCGGTCGCGGGACAGCACACAGTGGCTGCCCTCAAGGACTGGGGATTCAGTGGGAGTGAAGTGGACCAGTTGCAAAAGTCTGGTGCTATCGGTACGCGGGGCTAAGAGTCAGTCAACTTAATGTTGACGGGTTGTCACGAGCAGCGTCATTCCCCCGAAAAAGGGGTGCCACTGCTGGACAATCCAGCAGTGGCACCCCGCGCGGGCGTCCTGCCCGCGCTCCTAAAACCCACTCAACTTAGATCCCATAAAACGCACGGGCATTATCCCCAAGAATTTTATCGACCGACGTTGAAGGTAGGGAAGCAAGCAGTTTTCGCATCGCTGGTACTGGATTAGGAAATCCTTCAGCATGCGGGTAATCAGAACCGACAAAGAATTTATCATCACCGACAAACTGTACGATGGCTGGCAACAGTTTCTCGCTCGGATCGGCATTGATCCAAATGTTCTGCGCGAAGTATTCGCGAATCGGTTTCTTCATCTGCGAAGTGTGACGCATGTATTGGTAGCGGTACTCAAAGCGTTCGATCCACTCGCCAACCCAACTGCCCATCGACTCAACTGTCCCAACCCGCAAGGCCGGAAACCGCTCAAATACGCCGTCGTAGACCATCGTGCTGAGCGACATACGTGGATCTTGGATCACGTTCATCGAGATAAACATGAAGCCTGGGTTAGTGCCACGATACCACGCGCTGCCGAGGTAGTCTTTGTTGCCCGCAGGGTGAATACACACCGCGATGTTGTGGTCCTGTGCGGTCGCCCAAATCTCATCGTAATCAGTATGGCCGAAACTCTTACCGTGCACTGGAGCGGAGCCGATCATAATTGAATGTGCTCCCAGTTTCGCCACTCGCTTGATCTCCTGCACTGCCAACGCTGGGTCACGCAATGAAATATGGGCCGCAGGAAAAAGTCGGTCGTGATGTCCGGCAGTCACTTCAAATGCCCACGTGTTATACGCCCGACACAGCGCAGCGGCTAACTGTGAGTCCTTCACTTCTCCTTCCCACAGCAGTCCCAGAGTCGGAAAAAGAATCTGATAATCGATGCCCTCGGTATTCAAAAACTGGATGCGTTTGTCCATATTTGACCAGTCGCCACCGCCCATGCGCGCACGATCGAACTCGTTAAGCGCGCTTCCGTCTTCTTTCTGCCCGTACGCAACAATCACACTGAGCATCTCGTCGACATCGTTGCCGAGTCGCATCGGCTTGTTGTCCACCAGCATCTGCTGCTTACCACTGCTCGGGTCTTTTTCCACACGCATGGCACGCTCGCGGTAGGTCGGCTCGATGTAGCGTTGGAACATATCCAGCGGCTCAATAAAGTGACTGTCGCCGTCGACAACTTTCATAGGTATTCCTCACTCTTAGTATATTTTCGTTTTAAGTAACAAACAGCCGCGATCACGCCTCGGCTTGTTGCTCCATTTTCTCCAGCACCTGAGCCTTTGCTTTCGCCTCTTGATAGAAGCACTTGAGAGTCGGAAACTCTGCCGAGCGAAATGGACAAGCAAAACACTGCATCGTCCCTTTAGCAAAACTCTGACAACATACGCCGGTTGCACGTGTCATCGCACTTTCAACGTAGCCAGTGCCATTGGTCTTCATCAACGCAAACAAGCAGAGGTCAAGAAATCTCCACACCGAGGCATTGGGTTTGACAACGAGTTGCGCCGGCGGCTGTAGACCCAATGCCTGGGCTTGGCGGTCAATAAACTCCTGTGGCGAGAGACCACCCTCTGCGGCCAAGAAAACTTCCATCGTTATCATACCGTCGGGCCTCCTTTGCTATTCCGCTCCTCAATCAGCGGAGGAACGAAAGCCGTTACCTCTGGTAACACGCCATAATACTTTTCCACTTCAACCAACACAGTGCCGTAAGCCGTTCCCGGCGCTCAATGAGCCGGAAACGCTTCGCTTATTCCGGCCTACCCATTTCCCTTTTCGCCCTTTCGCCTTTTACCCCTTTCCCTTATCCTTCAGCCTCTCTAAAAGTAATCGCACTTCCACCGTATCCTGATAGTACAACTCACAATCATCCGCCAGCGCTGGGTTGCGGTCGCCGTAGCGTGCGCCATGTACACGAAAGAAGCAGAGAGCAAGGCAGACGTACGCACAGCGCACGCTACCCTCAGCGTACCAATGTCATATGTTTCGACTTACTTCTCTCCTTGTGAACTGGGCAGCAGTGGCAGCACAATGAACGATGACCGCTTTTCGCTGTGGTGGACGACATTAGTGGCGATACGAATGTCCGCCGCAGTGTCATTCGCCAGTACAGGGTTGCCGCTGTTGGTGTTGCGAGCCCGGCGGGGAAAGTTACTACTGGTGACATCTACTTGGATGCGACTGCCGGCTGGAAATGTATGATGGATATCGCTGAGCTGAATCTTCACTTCATAGACCTGATCCGGCGCTAAGTGTTGCGGTCCAGCCGAAGCGTCTCGATACATCGCCCGCACCACTCCATCCATCAGTAGCATGGTGCAGCCATCCGGTTGCAGCTCCATTAACTTCGCGATGAAATCGGTATCGCGGCAGTCCGAGTGAATATGGAGCGTGACCTCTACCGCTCCCGCAATGGTGAGATCGGTGTCCAGGACTTCACTGCGATAGCATAATCCATAGTTCGGTAACACTTGCACTGGGCATTGATCACGCGGCCCGGCGTCGATCAACATATTGCGACCGCCGAGCGTGGGAATCGGATGGTTGGGATCGTAGAGATAACTTCTTGTGTCTCCGTGTGGGCCGTCTGCACTGAGGCGTCCGTCACCGGTTAGATATAGCCGCTGCTGGACGGTTCCTAGCGGTGGCCACTGCTCGGCGTGGCGCCAATCACTGGCAGTGTAGTTTTTCTGATCGGCGCACCAGGCACGCGGCGAATAGAAAACCGCTGACTCCTCGCTAATTCGAGTAGGTTCTCCTTTGAGCCAGTGGTCAAACCACTCAAAGTACGGATCGCGCGGCCAGAAATTACGTTCATAGACAAAGTAATGGCCGTTGGGTCCAATCCACAGCCGCTGGTTGCCGACACGGGAATGAATGTCGGTAAAGGCCGCTAAGACGCTGGTCAGGAAAATATCGAACCAGGTGGTGACATGAAATCCAGGTACATTAATGGTCGTGCGAAAGTTGTGTCGCGCGCGAAATGCATCTGGCGCAGGGTGACTGAGGATTTCGTCCAGGTAGGGCTGCCATACCGAACAATCAGGGTAACCAGTCAGCGGCAGATGCATCCACTCGGCTGAATGAATAAACGGCGGGTTTGCCTGCCGTGCAGCGTCCAGAGCCAGGTAACGCGCATTGGCCGATGTCGCGATCGCGGCAAGCTGCTCCGCGGTCAGATTATACTTCCGCATTACTGCTTCGCGATGGGAAGACGAAAGCCCTGGGATGTTCCTAGCGACCCACAGCCACAGCCGTTCCATCTCAATCGATTGGCCTTCGTAGACCACATCATCATAGATACTCGATCCACCGACTTGCGCGAAAAACGCACGTACACTGGGATGACACTGCGAGGCTGCGGCTAGTGCCGTCGTCGCTCCAGCGGACGAGCCGGATAACCCAACGTGATGATTCGACCACGGTTCGCTGGCGATCCAAGCGAGCGTGTCGTAGCCGTCTGTCGCATCGTCGCCATAGACATGGTCTTCGCCTTCAGAGCCGTAGCGACCCCGCGTATCTTGGTAGACCGCGGCATAGCCATGACGCACGATCTCTCGCCAACCACGTAAGATCGAGCCACGCAGGGGATCTTTGGGGTTCGGCAACCAGCCCTTGGTCGGGTCGGTCACATTCTTGCCTTCGGGCGCAGTAATGCCGTAGGGCGTACGCTGCAGAATCACTGGATAATGTGGGTCACCACTTTCGGGCAAAAAGACGAACGTATTCAACCGCACGCCATCCCGCATCGGCACCATCGCCTGAAAGCACCGTGCGCCGTTAATCTCGTGCATCATAAATTTTTCCTTCACAATTGGCGATGTTTTTTACTGCTGACCGCAACCGTTATTGCGAGAATGCCGCCTCAAACACTCGGATTAACCCCGCCAGGCGTTTCCTGTATCGAGCCACGTCTTTCCAATCTTCTTTCACACCAGCCGCAGCAGCCACGACGAG
>JAYVFX010001006.1:0-5916 GCA_043772795.1 Deltaproteobacteria bacterium | reverse complement strand
TGCGCGGAGCGCCACCTTGCGGGGGGACGGAGCCTGCGCCGCGCGAGTCCGTAGGCGAGTGCGGCATGGTAGGCGACCTTATTGGGGGTGCGACAGCCCCCCAGCCAGAGAGACAGAAAGATTCAGCAGTACTCTTTGTGAGGCTTACAGACCAATGAGAATCCGTAAGCGATGTTCTACGTCAGCCATTGTTTGTGCAGATACACTCCCACGCCGACGAGAGAACCGTTGCTTGGCGACGGAGCGCACATCTTCACATTTGATGAAGCTTTTGGCGGTTAAACCTGCTTCTGGCGGATTAACCGCGACATGCGAGCGCACGCCCTTTGATTTGCTGGTGATGGGCAGAACAATCACCAACTCGGCGGGACCACTATTAAAGACATCGACTGACAGCACTAACGCTGGCCGTCTCCCGCCTTGCTCATGCCCTTTGACCGGATCGAAATCGACCATCCACACTTCCCCACGGGCGGGATTGACCATGCTCATTCATCCTCCAAGCCGTCTGCCAACGTGCTATCCCACAGTGCACGCTCTTCGAGTTCCTCTTGCCATGCCTTTGGGTTGTTACGCAGGGCGGCGAAATCGGCATTCAAGCCTTCAAGAAAACATTTGCGTTGATATTCAGTGATGGCTTTCTCCAGCACCGATTGCATGGACACGCCTGTCTGTTCTGCAAGTTCCTGTAACGTGCGATGGGCTGGTGCACCAATTCTGACTGTGACACTCGACATGGTGTTCTCTCCTTCTGTATACATATCAGTATACAAATAAAGCTACTTATTAGCAACGAAAGAAAATGTAATGAGTATAGTCAATTTAGATTTTTCCATTCATTCTGATTTTTTCCCTTCATAGATTAGAAACGATAACGATTCATACCGTTTGAGACCACAGGGGAAAGAAGTAGTTGGAAACACTAAATGTGAGTATAGTCGGTGAATGGATTGAGTAGTGACAGAACTAAAACAGCCTGCCTCGGTTCTGTGCAAGAAACGGGTAAAAAAAGAAGAGAAAGGGAAATTGAGACCTGGTTGGCGTTATCTTGCACAGAACATCAGTATCATTCCTGATCATTCCTTTGTCGCTCTGGCCGAGCGGTGCGAGGGCGGAGCGCGACGGCGCCAAAGCACTGCGCGAAGCGGGCAGGTGAAGCGGCCCCGCGTCTATCTCTACTTATGAGCATACACGTGACTGGACCAGCGGGGCCAGCGAGCGGCCCGCAAGCGCTGGGCGGCGCGCTCAGTAACGCGGCTGACCGCAGGGCTGCCGCACCTTCGGGCCCTCTCGCGCGGAGCGCGAGAGGGCCCGCTTGGGGTCTTAGGGGCGAAGCCACTAGGAGAAGGAGGTGCGCCGAAGACCGCAGCGCGGGCTGAGGCCAGAGGGAAAGCTTTCCCCTCCCTATATCAGAAAAGTAAATTTATAATTTTCGGAAAGAATTCGGAACAAGAAACTCACGGCTGTCTATCTCCAGCCACACTGGTCTGCAAGGCTACGATATTGTTTCACCTGGTTTTCATCAGGGCGTTTTCCGACGAGATCAGCAGCAATATCTAAAGGCTCTGCGTGGTAAAACTGCAACTGTTCGTCAGCGGGACGTTGGTTCACTTCTTTCCTCAACGCCTCTGCCGAGTCTGGTTTCCCTTTGAACACCTCGCAGAGCGTTCGCTGTACCAGACCCCAATACTTATCAACGACAGGATACTGATTCACGTTATCGATGAGGGACATAGGAACCTCCTATCTATCTGAGAAAGGGATCTGCGTGGCTTTGCGCCTGCGCCTCAAGAATTGGAGTCGAGAGAACCGCTAACGAGAGATCCGTGTGAAAACTGACCTGGTCACAGTCTTTGATCACCAGAGTTTGCGGCCACAAAGACACAGGACCATAGACAACATCATAGTTTCCTGTTGACCGATGAGGCCCCATTCCGCGGCGACAGTGTTGCACAAGGTCCCAGTAGTCCGGGTTATCGACCACAAAAGTCAAAGCCTGGAGTTGGCCTAGTTGGGTACGGTTAACCTCAAACCTGAGGACGGTTGCCAGAGCAGGCTGAGGGGGAGTAGCACTGCGCAAGCGCTGACAACGCATGTTCGCCCAGTTCTTGGCTTGATGCAGGTAGGTAGTCGTATAAAACCCGCGCCCGAAGTCAACCAAGGGTCGGCTGTAGGCGGGATTAATACCGTGACGGTTAGGAGAAACAGGAATCATAATGCTCTGTGCAGAGATATCATCACATCCAGGATAGAGAACTAACGGTCCATTATTCCACCCCATTATACGCTGTCCTCCCCACCCCTCTGAAGTAGCTCATGATTCCCTCTTACGCCGCCCCTTTATATTTGATCAGCGGAACAAGTTCTCGACGGTGCTGACCTTTCTTGTCTTCTGACATGATACGGCGATCCTGCTGCTGTTCCTCGATAACCCAGGCGTAGACTTTCAGCGCATCTCGAAGCACCCCGGCTAACGTTGGCTCACCAGTGATTTCCGCCATCTCCTGCAATACCTCGACAGCTTGGAGAGGGAAATCAAATTGGAGCCGTTTGGTCTCGACCTTGGTTTGCACTCGCTTTTGCTGGTGTTCGGCTCGGTGTACAGTCTTCATGTTCGCTCCACACTTGTAGATGTCTGCAGCCTGCTACGGTAAAAGAGGATCTCCTGTCTGTCAATGAAATTTTGAGTGATTTCCGAGTGATTTCGATATTGCAAGTCTCGTCGTCATATTCAGAAAAACGCATTTTTAATTTTCTGAAAGAGTACGAATGAAAAAGATGCTACAGATAGTGCTGACTGCTCAGTAACGCAGTGGCAGAATCGTTGCCCCTTCGTTGTCCTTCCCCGAGTAAGCGACAGATTTCACTCTTGACCAACGATTCCAGTAAGAAGCTTTTCTTGATTCCTTTTCCCAACAACCCTTCAACGGCAACTTCTCGTAGGGCTGCCTGCTCACTAGATGAAAGCGACTGGTAGAGTCGTTCCAGTTCCTGCCGGCGTTGCATCTCCGCTTCTTGCTTCTGTTCTTCGGTGACGAGCTGTTGTCTCTTTGCCACCCGTGTCTCTACGCTGTCCTTTTCTTGTACGGCTTGGCTGATGACGTGAGGAAGTAGACCGAGCGACTGGACCTTTTTCTCAAACGAGTCTTGGTGCGAGACAATCCAATTCATGGCGAAGAGGACCTCGACGAGATTGAACCCTTGGCTTTTGAGCGTGGAGATAGTCTGCACGCCGGCGTTGACCTTCTGCTGACTGACCTTGGGTTGTCCGATCTGTTGATAAAACTCTCTGACCTTTTCTGCTTCTTCGGTGGTAGTGGGAGAGAGTTGTTTTTTTTGTGTTGTTCTTTGAGTTTTGTTTATGCCTGTGGCGGCGTCACCCCCCCCCTGTGGCGGCGTCACCCCCCCCCCTGTGACGGCGTCACCCCCCCCCTGTGGCGGCGTCACCACCGCTGGTCTTGCAAACTCCTCGCGTTCTTTCTGGCACCGGTCCAGCAACTCCTGGTGCTTGCGCTGGTGGCGCGGCGGGAGTTGTGCCAGTTGCTCCGCCGTTAACAGCGGCGGATATTTTTGAACTTTGAAGCGGTAATGCGGGCCACTTTTGGTGTCCTCGATCTCGACGCGCAGTAACCTGTGCTCAGCAAGAATCTCAATGAACCCCTTCTGGTAGTACGCTCCCTTGCGGCCTGGCCGGTGATCGCACCGGTTGCGGCCGGTGAGGTCATGCCGATCAACGGCCAGAGTGTCGGCTAAAAAGCTAATGGATGGATAACATTCGTCTTTCTTGCCGTGGGCAAATGAACAGATACGCTCGTAGGTGAGCGCCGCTTTCGCCCCGAGTAACGGTGTCCAGTAATAGGCAAAATAATTGGGGACCTGGGTGTAGCCCTTGCGTGTCGGATCGCAGTCGATTTCTTCGACTTCAAATGACACGTCGGTCGGTTGGTTGGTATTCGCTCGCCCCTCTTGCCGATGCAGTTGCTGATATGCCACGGCCCATCTCCTCTCCGGTTAGAGCTGAGAGCCGGGTAAACGCTGTGTGGGGAACAACCGAGAAGAACGGGGCACGACCAGGAGTGAGGACTTGTAAAAAAGCCAAGAGGCCACTAGAATTAGAGGACTTGAAGTTGAAACCGCTCTTGTATAACCTCTATAGCGGACCTCTTGGCTGTCGTGCTCTCGTTTGTAAGTCACCTGCTAAGTGACTTGGTTGTTCCGCCCAGAACATTTACGAGGCTCGGCAGCCAATGTTGTTTGTGCTTCCTGCTTACTTCGCTAACATCCCTCCAAGAATCTTCAAAACAGCCCGATGCTATTCCTGCTGTAACATTTTTGCAATGGAAAGCTTGCGCGTTCCCTCCTGAGTCTGCGACAAAGAACGCAACGCATCATACTTATAAGGAGGGCTCCTCATGCAACCTGTCGCTCTCTCCCTCAGCATCATCCTGCTCTTCTCTCCCGTTCCTGCCTGGGCAGAGGAGGACGATGACGCTACCCCGTCTTTTCTGTACACCCTGGCTGAACTCGAAGAGTTGGTGGACTCATCTCCACAACTCCGACTGCTGGCCGCCAAGCAGCAAGAGACCAGAAACAAAGAATCGATCTGGCATGACATCTCGGTGTCGGCTGGGTTCAATCCGATTCGCACCGCCGACAAATTCACCGATCGCATTCGCATGGGCCTTTCGGTGTCGATGCCGCTCGACATCTTGTTGTTCAGAGACACGGCCAGAGTCTCACGAGAGGTGGAAGGATTGGAGATGGAGAAGCTCAGAGGAGAACTCAAACGAGAACTGCGGCGGTTATGGTACGAACGTGAACGACGGTTGGTAGAGGTCCAACAAGCGGAATCAGAACGAGAGCTCGCCGAGTTAAAAGTACAGAAGGCAGGAGTGCTCTTGGTCTCTCAGGATGCGTCACTCGATATGGTGAAGGAAGCAGAGGTCGCGGTGTCACGGATCGAGGCGGGCATGGTGAGCAAGCGAATCGACGTGAGAGACTTGGAGGATGGAATGTTGACGCTGGTAGGGAAGGGGAGATGAGAGCAGGCAGATCGCTATCGCTTAGGGTAATCCGAGCTGCACCTTGATGACGCGCTCGACCTGCGCCATGTCTGCTTGGGAGAGTTGGCCAGCGATGTTTTTCACGCGTAGTTTGCTCACTGTGGTGAGCTGGTCAGCCAGGGCTTTATGCTGAACACCATTGAAGGTGACGTACGCTTCGCTCGGGTAGAGACGACCGACGTTACTGGTGAGCGGCACGACCTGGAGGCGGTTCAAGAATTTATTGGCTGCGTCATTACTGACGATCACGGCGGGGCGTTGTTTCTGCATCTCCCCGCCAACCGAAGGATCAAAGTTCACCCACCACACCTCACCGCGCTTCATCGCTGACATCTCCAATCGTCGCTTCTGCCCATTCCAAGGCTTCTGCTTCACGGGCTTCATCTTGCGCCATCTGTTGATAGCCAGCTTCTAAGTCTTGCTTCAGCACGTGAGGACGGAGCAGAGACTCAATGAAGGAACTGATATGCCGTCGACCAATGACGGTGTGCAATCCTTCGTAAATGTGTTCGTCGAGCGTGATAGTGAGTTTGCGATGCATAGAGGCCCTTTCTCTCTTATACGTATTCAATACGTATTGAATACTGTTGAGAAGGCGTCGGCAAGAGAGAGAGTTGCTTTTCCCGTACCGGTGGGTCCTCACAGAGTGTTTTGGGTCCTCCCTACTGTCTTTTTTCCTGCTCCTTCCCCGGAGTGAGTCGTCTCCCTCTATAGGCTTTTTCTTTTCTGAACCCTTTCAGAATTTTGCTATTGTTGCGTGAAAGGTTCATTTCACGCAGTAAACAGCCTTCGTTTCTGTGGCCTTTTTCTCTTTTGCGGTCACGTACTTACGCAAATTTTCGGTCCTTATGCA
>JAYVFX010001005.1:0-5821 GCA_043772795.1 Deltaproteobacteria bacterium | reverse complement strand
TGCGCGGAGCGCCACCTTGCGGGGGGACGGAGCCTGCGCCGCGCGAGTCCGTAGGCGAGTGCGGCATGGTAGGCGACCTTATTGGGGGTGCGACAGCCCATAAGCGTTAACTTAACGACGAGGCGGTTCCAAATTTCTTAGAAAAACGGCAAATTCTGGATTGAAATCAGAGCGGAATCTGCCTTAAGTTAACGCTTATGGTGCGACAGCCCCCCAGCCAGATAAACCTTGAGACTTGCTACCAACGTGTGACAGAGAGGCCAGGAATGCGAGGGAAACTGCGGTCGTCTCGCGTTACTACCACTGAATCTGTAGCCAGTGCAGTCGCCGCGATCAGCAGATCATGGGGACCAATGTTCACGCCTTTGGCGGCGAGCTGTGCCCAGACCCGTGCATGAATCCGAGCCGCGACGAGATCAAAGGGGATGACGGGCAGTCTGGCTAACAACCCATCCAAGAACGCTTCGCGTCGGCTCCGTTGTGCAGCCGACTTCGTACGATAGAGACCATGCAGTAATTCCGAGGCGGTAATCGCCGAGATCGCAAAGTGTTCTTCCGCTCGTGCCGCCAGTTCAGCATCCAGGTCAAGCAGGCCACGCTCACTGGCAATGAGCACGCTTGAATCAATTAACGTTCCCATGGCGACTTTGGCATCTCAGCATATTGTTTGGTCGCTTCCTCTACGACATCCCAAAAACCGGGATCTGGCTTGGGGAGAGAGCGGAGGAGCGCTGCAAGTTCAGCCCCAGTACACGTCGAAGGCTTGAGAGGAGAGATTGTACAAATCGGTTCGCCGCCACGGTCGATGATGAATTCTTCACCACGGTAGCGTACGCGGTTCAACAGATCAGAGAATTGCCGGACCGCTTGGGTCGCAGACATATGTGATTTCATAAAAATATGATTATCATAAAGTTCAGAAGTCATACAGGACATAAAATAACTATACTCAATTTTAGTTATTCCCATACGCCACAAGACCAAAACTGGGAACAAGAACAAATCACCTGTAACAACGATTCGTACATTTTCGGGCCGCAAGGGAGGAAACAAAGGGAAGAACTAATTGTGAGTATAGTCGATGAAGTGTTCTGTTCAGTGAGAGAGTTGAGATAGCCTGGCTCAATTCTGTGCAAGACCATACGTGCTGGATTCACATTCCTCTCCCTGCCTCTTTTCATGCGTGGTCTTGCACAGAACAATGACAAGAGCGGTTCTCCGGAGGGCGTGTGGTTGGTGAGGGGTGGGGTGGGGCGGGTTCATGTGAATAGTAATGTACCTTTGTCGCTCTGCACGGAGGGCGGAGCGCGACGGCGCCAAAGCACTGCGCGTAGCGGGCGCGTGAAGCGGCCCCGCGTACAGCTCCATTCGTGAGCAGACGTACACCTCGGACCAGCGGGGCCAGCGAACGGCCCGTAAGCGCTGGGCGATGCGCTCAGGATCGCGGCTGACCGCAGGGCTGCCGCACCTTCGGGCGCTATCGCGCGGAGCGCGAGAGGGCACGCCTGGGGTTTTAGGGGCGGAGCCCTTAGGCGAAGGGGGTGCGCCGAAGACCGCAACGCGGGCTGAGGCCAGGGGGAAAGCTTTCCCCCTTTTACTCCTCTTATGGTTTAGGAGAAAAGTTCAAGTAGCTCAGGGAGAGAATAACTAGGTTGATAACGAAGAGACTAATCGTGCCGCACGAATAACCATCGATCCACTTCAAAAGAAAACGAGAAGAATAAGGCTTACGCAAGCTGAATGGATCTTGGTTTTTCATCAGAAAAGCAATGGTACCAACGAGAGTGAGAATTAGTACGACCAATGCCAAGGGGAGCATCCACGAAGAAGTACCTGATTTCGTCATTTGGGATATGAAGGCCAGAATTGTGACAACCGAAGACGCGATAGCCGTAAGTAATCCCACCCTCCAGACTATATCACGACAGTATATCAGAATTTTTTCCCGAGCTTCCTTCTTCATCTGCTCAGTGTAATCTATAGCTGTCTCTTCAGAACGTTGAGCTTCTTTTATCTGCGCAAGGATTTCGTTGTTGTACTTAGTATTGCACAGAGCGTGAATCATCCCATCGTCCAATTTTAAGGACGCCTCTGCAATTATCTCAAAGAGTCGTGATAACACCAAAATGGCTTCAGCAAAAAGCAGAGCACTAGTGTCCGGACTGGAGAGGAACTGGTTGAGTGTAGACATCAGAAAAGAACAGGGTTGGTCAGAGATACCACCTCGAGTTTATGTACACTGTATCCTATCACTGTAAGGATAGTTTCATTGCCGGGAATCTGGGCGTTTTTCTTTACGCTATTTTTTTCTACGAGCTCGAGCGTATTTTTGAAAGGCGGGGGAGGAGGAACATAAAATAGAGGTCTCGCTGCCCAGGTGTGTTTGCTGCCAGGTTCATTATTCTCCTTGAATTCCAAATGCTGAGTGCTGATCAAAGTAGCGGCGAGGAAGAACTGTACTAGGACGCCCTGCGGTCCCGGGTTAGCAACCTTCACCTTAAAGAACGTCTCATCATGTTGGTTAGAAACTGTGTCTGTCTCTTGATTAGCTTTATCCTCCAACCAGGTTTCGAAATCGACGCTCTGTTGCGTGCCAGAAGTTTTCTCACGGCTTGTTCCCATACACTTTCTCCTTGAGCTTTGGGGCATCTTGCCAGTTCTGAAATTCGCTTCGCTGAAAGATGTTCTCCAGTATTTCCTCGAAAGTATTGCGTCCAGGGGCAGTTGCCGGGTCTGGACTGGAGATCGCGTACATCTTGTATATAAATTCCTCTAAGCCTTTGAAGAAAGAACAAAACCCGACCGTCATAGCTGACCCCAGATCAGCAGAGAAAGTGAAGAATAGGCCATCGACACGCCAAAATTGCGGATGCTGCTGAAGAACAGGAAGAACGTATAAGTTCATTCCCTGCTCATCGAGGTAGGGGTAGCTGTACTCTCGGCTTGCCTCTTTTGCGTAGAAATCGTAACGCAGATCACTCGGAGGAAGCTTAGAGCGACCTGCCAGCTCCCGATGAAACATCTGCATACTAGTAATAGCTGGGATGGACACATCTGTTCCGGGCCATGTCGCTACATAATACGCAAAGGGACTTTTACTTAGTCCTTCGGAATAATACCCATCAATCGCCATTAGCTGACGGTCTCGGCCAACCAGCACAGATTTGAGAAATTTATACTGCTTCTCATAATCTTTTATAGGTAAGGTCTTGTGCTCCATAAAGTCCTCCCGAGATTCAACTCTGAAGACGAGGGGCGTTCCGTTCTCTCAGCGGACGGTAGATTTCTCTATCGGTCATTATAGCCAACAGGAAGCGTTGTGCTACGCCTGTGCTGAGCAAGTTCTCCACGGCTACTTATCGTAAGTTTGTAACTTCTCTTGCAGGGGAAAGCCTTCCCTCTTCTATAATTCAGTAATGCGGATTCAGTCCCTACGTTGTCATGCTCATCGAGGACATACTGTTAACCTTGTGGTGGCCTTCCCCGAGTAAGCGACAGATTTCACTCTTGACCAACGACTCCAGTAAGAAGCGTTGCTGGATTCCTTTCTCTAATAACCCTTCTACGGCTATGGATCGTAAGTGCGCTTGTTCTGTAGGCGATAGCGTTTGATAGAGTTGCTCAAGTTCCTGACGGCGTCTGATCTCAGCTTCTTGTTTCTGTTCTTCAGTGCCGAGTCGTTGTTTCCTGGCTTCTCGTTCCCCTACGCGGTGCTTTTCCTGTAAGGCTTGGCTGATGACGTGGGGGAGCAAGCCCAGGGAGTAGACGGGAGTCTTGAACTGCTGCGGGTGGTTAGTGATCCACATCATCACCCAGAGAATATCGGTAAGGGGAAAGCCTTGGGTTTTGAGGTCGGCGATGGTTTTGAGACCGGCCTTGAGCTTCTGCGAGCTGACCTGAGGTTGGCCGATGTTCTGATAGAACGTTTTGACACTCTCTTTTACCGTGGGCAGCAGCACCGGAGGGAAGGGCGTCTCGGCAGCGGACACCGAAGGGGCTGGAGCAGCGAGTGGTACGCTCGGCGGTGGTGCTTCCTGTGGAAGAGGAAGAGCAGGAGTTGGCAAGGAATTTTCTTGGGAGGAGAGAGAGTCCTCTCGTGTTTTCCCACAGGGACTTCCTTTGTGCGCCACACTGACGCACCCCTGCGCCACACTGACGCACCCCCCTTGCCAGAGATTCGGGGGGGTTGGACAGTACAAATTGTTCAGCCCTTGCGCTTTCCGACTGCGGACCTGCACCGCCCCGACCGGGACGAGTTCGATCAACGCGCGTTGGACGCTGCGCCGCGACATCCCGCAGTCCCGTGCAATCTTCTCTTGTGACACATAGGCCGTCCCATTCTTCCCGGCCCGGCGACAGAGATTGAGGTAGGCCAACTTCGCATACCCGGAGATGGGCAAGTCGAAGATGGCGTCGTAAGACCAAAATTTGCCGGTCACATAGGGCGCTATCGCTGCTGCGTCGCTTGGTACGGTTACTTGAAGGGTAGATGCCTCTTGTCCATTGGTTGTACTGAATGCCATGGCCCGTCTCCTCTCCGGTTAGGGCTGAGAGCCGCGTAAACGTCGTTTGGGAAACAGCGGAGAATGAGAGAGCACAGACAGGGTCGAGGACTTGTGTAAACGCCAAGAGGCCACTAGAATTGGGACACACTTAAGGAAAAACCGCTCCGGTAAATCTTCTAGCGGACTGCTTGGCTGTCGTGCCCTCGTTTGGTAGGTCACTTCGCAGGTGACCTGGTTGTTCCCCCGAACATTTACGAGGCTCGGCAGCCATGTAGTTTTTGGTTTCTTGTTACTTCGCTAACATCCCTCCAGCAGTCATCAAAACAGCGTGATGCTATTCCGGCTGTAACATTTTTGCAATGGAAACCTTGCGTGTCCCCTCCTGAGTCTGCGACAAAGAGTACAGCAGCATACTTACAAGGAGGGCTCCTCATGCACCCTGTCGCTCTCTCCCTCAGCATCATCCTGCTTCTGTCACCCGTTCCCTTGTGGGCAGATGAGAACGAGCAATCATCAGCAACGTTTCCCTACACCCTGGTCGAACTCGAAGAGCTGATCGAATCCTCTCCACAACTGCGACTGCTCACAGCCAAACAACAAGCAGCAAGAAACAAAGAATCGATCTGGCATGACATCTCGGTGTCAGCGGGCTTCAACCCAATTCGTACAGCGGACAAGTTCACCGACCGCATTCGCTTAGGCTTGGCGGTGTCGATGCCGTTGGACATTCTGCTCTTTCGTGACACCGCTCGGGTCTCGCGCGCGGTGGAAGGGTTGGAGTTGCATAAACTCCATGGCGATCTCAGGCGAGAGTTACGGCGGCTATGGTACGACCGTGAACGGCGGCTGGTGGAGATCGGGCAGATGGAAGCAGAACTCTCACTCGCACGATTACACGTGCAGAAGGTGAGCACGTTGATGGTTGCGCAGGATGCGTCGCTCGATACGGTGCGTGAAGCTGAAGTGTCGGTATCCAGGATCGAGGCAGGGATGGTCAGCAAGCGGATTGATGTCAGAGACATTGAGGATGGGATGCTGGCGGTGGTGGGGAAGCAGTAGCGTCTCTGGGATGCGATCCTACGATTCCTTACCGTGGGGACTCCTGAGCAGTGGTTCCAGCCGTTTTTCGTGCTTTTTTCCCGGCTCCCCACCCGAAGTGGATTGCCACACTCTATAGGCTGTAAACGTTCCGGACCCTTTTAAAAATTTCATATTACTGCGTGAAAGGTTCATTTCACGCAGTAAACAGCCTTCGTTTCTGTGGCCTTTTTCTCTTTTGCGGTCACGTACTTACGCAAATTTTCGGTCCTTATGCA
>JAYVFX010001004.1:0-10944 GCA_043772795.1 Deltaproteobacteria bacterium | reverse complement strand
ATACAAGATGATCAACCCCCGCAGCACACGGATTAACTGCGCGGATTCACCAGTCTGCTCACACAACGCACGGGCGCGCAGGTAGACGTGTTCGACCTCCGGAGCGGCATAGCCCTTGGTGGCGGTCAGTACCACTCCCAGTGTCATCTGCAAGCTAAGCTCTAGTTGGACGCGGCCAGGCGTATCCGGTAGCAAAGGGAGCAACGCGAGTCCTGTCGTGCAGTGCACCACAGCTTCCCGATACCCATTGCGCTGGAGGGCTATCTCACCGGCAGCGTGGAGATACTGCACCGCCCGCTGGGTATCCTGCCCGCGTTCAAAATGCAGCGCCAACTCTGCCGCCCGTTCACGGGCGCGCACTCCATAGGCTAGCTCTTCCCGTTCCCCAACCTGTCGGTGCACCCGCGCCCGGCGACTCGCGCCCAGGCGTTGGTATAACACCTCCTGGTACAGCGCATGGCGAAACCCATAGCACCCGCTTATCGTCCCATCCGGCCACGTCACGATCTCGCGCTCAGTAATGAATTGGCCGCGCCGCGAATGCTGTTCGCAGGACCTGAAGCGATAGTGAAGATAGGATAGCGGAGCGCATAGTCTACCGACATCAAGCTCCCGTCGTTCTGTCCTAAGAAGAGGGTGGCAGGAATATGTAGTTGGTGAATGGCCCGCTCGAACCCTTCGATTGCCGTTCGCGCGACCGTGATCAGTGCCGCGTTCAGCACTGTCGCATTCGGAGACTTACGCTCCCGATTTCACTAGAGAGGCTGACAGGCATCTCTTCGCCTAACTCTTCGTGAACGAGATCTCGTGCTTACAGTTCGTGTTCTGGATTCACCGGGGAGAAGACGCTGGTGATAGCGACAGCCTGGACATTCCCTTTCATCTGCCGAAGCGCGTTACGAATTTCTTGTGGATCAAGAGCAGCAAGAGGTTCGCCGTTATACTCATGTCCGCCATGCAGAATGAACGCCTGTGGGCAAACCATCTGTCGCAGATCCTGAGGCCAGGTGAGCAATGGTTCTATAGACAAGGTCGCAGGAGCGCCCAAGCGAATGACACCGACAGAGGTGAGTCCCTGGCGTGTAACGATCGCATTGGTGCAATGAGTGGTACCGAGCATCGCATAGCGGATCGCCTGCGGTGGCAATTGCGAAGCCGCGAGTACTGATCGTAAAGCATTGACAATACCGGCTGTGACATCCGGCGTAGTCGGCGACTTGACACTCGCGATCACCTGGTCAGACGCATCGAGAATGACCGCATCTGTATTAGTGCCGCCGACATCGATACCAAGGCGGAAGATTTGAGAGACACTCTCAATAGCCATTTATTCCTCAACGATTGCGACACACCCTTAACGATGAAAATACCAGCAGCGGCACGGTACTGTCATTGCGAGCGGAGCGAAGCAATCTTTGTTTTCTGCAGAGATTGCTTCGTCACCTACGGCTCCTCGCAATGACGTTCTCCGATTCGCCTTTTTCATTCAGCATGCATCGTTTTCAACGGTACATAGTCTATCTCATAACCAAAATATCGCGGGCCGACTAACGCCAAACCTGCGGGCGTGCGCCATTGCGGATGGCAGAGAAATCCTAATATCGCCACACGTAAGCCGTATTTCAAAGCTTCGGTAGTGATCGGCAAGCCAGTTTGGTCATCGACCACAGTGATCAAATCCGGCGTGGTGACTTCCGGTTGACCATCGTGCCAAAAGACCAGATTTTCGTTCTGAAAAGAAATCTTGAACTGTGAGCCTGCATCTCGTCCGGTGCCAACGATGTCCATTTCTCCACGAGTGAATCCCCGCTCTGTGCGTCGTCGCACATCAGTAATTTTTCCTTCACACAAACGTCGGCCCTGCAATAGCATCGTCAGTGCCTCAATGGGGTCGCGTTTCTGCTCACGACCGGTCCGGAGCGTACGCCCGATATCTTGTGCCAGTGAGATCGTCCCTTTTATCAATGCCCGCTTGGCAATTTTGCCGGGCATCGCATAGAGGGCAACGCACGCTGAGCATCCCATTTGGATCGTGACGTTACGCGCGAGTCACTCGGTCCAGGAATTGTCCGGGGGTTCTAGTAACACCTGGTTCCCTTTTTCATCGGCAATCGCCATTGGGGTTGCCGATACACCGTGTAAAGTAGGAGTGACCATTTGAATTTCTGGAAACGCACGACCCATGCCGTCGGCATCAACCAGAGGCACTCCCAAGGTTGCGGCGACGACCATCGGAATCATCGAGTTGACACCGCCAGCTTCAGCGGAAACAGTAGCCACGGCACGACATTGCAGTCGTTGCTCTAGCATGCGGTAGGCGTCGAGCACCTCTGTACCACTCGGGATCTTTTCGACCAGAACGGTAGGTGCGTCCATCATTCCTGTAGGAGTAATCCAGCCATCGTCTGGCACTTCGTCGAGGGGTAGCAACTGCACCGGGCCGTGTTTTATCACTGCTTGTTGTGCCATGAGTTTGCCGAGGGTCGGGTCACCGCCACCACCGGTGCCGAGCACCGTGGCACCAAGGGCAATATCTTCGAGAGCGTCGTGGTCGAGGAGTGTCATACAAACCTTTAACGTGCGCATCAATGAGGTATCAATCACGCCGGAGCGTGTATTGTTGGCAATTGAACGGGCGAAGTGGGGGTCGGGGGCAGAGAGTCAAAAAAAGTCCGAAGTCCGAGGTCCAAAGTCTGATTTCAGATTTAGGGTGAGGAGGCCTCAGCCAAATACTGCCGCAACCCGCTCGCATTAAACTCCGCCCAGGCTTCGACGATCTTGCCATTTTCCACGTGCTGAATAGTAATCCCACTCTGTGAGATTGACTTGTTGGTCGGTGCGATACCAAAAAGGATACCGCGATGAGTGCCGGTGAGAAGCCAACGAAAGACGACTTTATCGTCATCGGCGATCAAGTCTTGAATAGCAACCTGGACGTCCGGAACTCCTGCACGAAAGTCGCTGATCATCTGGAGAAACACGGCAAGGTTAGAAAAGGTGGCAACGGGAGTACGATGGAAATAGGTCGGCGCAAAAACGTCGCTTGCGGCTGCCAAGTTCCCTTTATTCCATAATTCAGAGACCCAGCGACGGACGAGTGCTTTGTTGTGATCGGGGTTGCTCATAGTTCAATCTTTACTACTACCGTACCGCTTCTGCCAACTCTCGCAGCATCGTAACGGTCGTTGGAAAATCAACACATGGATCAGTGATGCTCTGGCCGTAGACAAGTTGGTGATGTGGGATGGGAAACGACTGCTTACCGGCGACGAGGTTGCTCTCGATCATCACACCCGCAAGGCGAGAGTTGCCTACGCGAATCTGTGAAGCCACACTAGAGAGTACCTGTGGTTGCTTGCGAAAATCTTTCTGACAATTGCCGTGACTGCAATCGACCATAATACGGGTGCAGAGATGGGCTTGTTTGAGAACGGTCTCGGCAATGCTCACACTCTCGGGATCATAGTTCGGTGCATTTGATCCGCCGCGCAGTACAAGATGGCAATCGGGGTTACCAGTTGTGTTGACGATACTGACTTGCCCCTTTCCGTCGATACCGAGGAAACGATGCGGTTGTTGGGCCGAACTCATCGCATTGACCGCAGGGGCAATGCTTCCATCGGTTCCGTTCTTGAATCCCACCGGCATCGACAATCCAGAGGCCATCTCACGATGTGTTTGGCTTTCGCTGGTGCGTGCCCCAATACCTGTCCACGTCACTAACTCAGCGAGATATTGTGGAGTAATAGGATCGAGCATTTCCGTGGCTGCTGGAAGTCCTTCGCCAGCCAAGTCCAGCAGGAGCTTTCGTGCCAAACGTAATCCCGTTGCCATATCGTAGGTGTCATCAAGATGCGGGTCATTGATCAGCCCTTTCCAGCCGGTGGTTGTGCGGGGCTTTTCAAAATAGACCCGCATGATGACTAACAAACGGTCAGCCAATTCTCGCTGGGCTTTGATGAGATGGCTGGCATAATCGCGTGCGGCTTCGATATCATGAATTGAACACGGGCCGACCACCGCAATGAGGCGAGGGTCTTTGCCTTGCAGGATGTCACGAATGGCATCGCGCGTTGAAGCTACGGTTTCCGCAGCACGTTCACTGATCGGTAGCTCAGCTTTCAGTTCGGTTGGGGTGATGAGCGGTGTCGTATCAACGACATGAAGATTGTTGGTTTGACGCATGCTTCCTCTCGGCTATCAGCGGTCAGCAAGAACAGAACAGGCTATAGGTTGTAGAAGTTTTCCCCTGCAGCCTACAGCCTGTGGTCTGTAGCCTATTCTTTCCACGTCCCGCGCACGGTGACACCGGCGAGCTTTTCCAACTCTTTCACCGTTGCGAGCACGTCTTCTTTGGCATAGCCGGTTTTCTGGTAGTTATCGATAAGACCTTCGGCGGCAGCGCCCATTGTGAGCGGCACATCAAACTCTTTTGCGAGTTGTGTTGCAAGGCCGATGTCTTTGCGTGCGAGATCGATGGTGAAGGTCGGAACCAATTTGTCACGCAAAATCGCGCGGGTGCCAGATTCCCAGACGAAGCTGCCACCACTACTCGCTTTCACGGCCTGCCAGATCACGTTGGGATCGACACCGGCCTTAGCACCGAGGACCATTGCTTCGGCTGCGCCCATCATGTGAATAAAAGCTAACATGTTGTTTACCAATTTGACGACATTGCCAGCACCGATGTCTCCACAATAGAAAATATTCGCACCCATTGCTTTAAGTAGCGGTTCACATTTGTCGTAGACCGCTTTCTCGCCGCCTGCCATGATTGCCAACGTGGCATTGCGGGCTCCACGAACACCGCCGCTGACTGGGGCATCGAGAAAGTGAACGCCTTTAGCCTTGGTTTTTCCGGCGAGAGTGCGTACCACAGTTGGTGAGTTCGTACTCATGTCAACAATGGTGCTGCCACTTTTCATTACCGCGAGTATGCCATCGTCGGACAAGACAATGTTCTCAACATCTTTGGGCATTGGCAACGAGAGAAAGACATAATCCGTATCAGTCGCCAACTCTTTTGCGCTATTGACCCACGTTGCGCCGGCGTCTTCGAGATTCTTGGCTGCTTCTCGCCGAAGGTCAGTGACTTTCATCGTATGGCCAGCCTTCAGCAGGTTTGCGGCCATCGGGTTTCCCATATTACCAACACCAATAAATCCGACTTTCATTGTGCCTCCTTTGCGTGAAACGTAATCCGTAATCCGTAAGACATAAAAAGGGAGGAGGAGTGGTTACGCATTACGTATTACGTTTTATCCTTGTGGTTACGCATTACGTATTACGTATTACGTATTACGTTTTTGTCTATTTTTCTATCTGTTTCCTGCATCCGGAACTAGATCAATATCAATATGCAACTCATCCGCGATGCGTTCGAGTCGATCTTGAAAATCCGCTATGTCAACGGTTATCGCTACATCCATGCGAATTTGCATTGTATAGATGGCCGTGCCGCTGCCGGGTTCCGGTCGAGAATGAGTGTGCATCTCGGTAATGTTAATGCCATGATCCGCTAAACAGCGGGTTACACGGGCGACGATTCCCGCTTTGTCGACTCCCGTTGCCTGCAACTCATAGCGGGAGCTGCGTTCGCCCAGATGATAATGAGTGGGTTCCCCTTCAAGTGGGCGTAAGAAGACGGTGACGCGTTTCTCCCATTCCAGCCGCTTGCAAGCTGAGGATAATCGACGATCAAGATCAACCCCCTGTCCAGAGAGCAGAAGCAGCACGGCAAACTCACTGCCGAGGACAGTCATGCTCGACTCTTCCAGGTTGCAATCGCACTCGTAAATCAGTTCGGCCAGATCAGCGACAATACCTGGATGATCTTGAGCGATAGCAGAAAGCGCAAACCATTTTTTCATTGACGTAATTCTTTCACCGCGGCAACCAATTTCGGCATCACTTCGGCAGATCCGCCGCGTAGGCTTACGGTGCAGAGTGGAGTCATTTCACTTTCGTACAAATTCACTTCGATGAGTGAGCCTCCACGTTCACGAACAGCGAGAGGAAACGATGCCGCCGGGTACACCGTAGCCGAAGTCCCGGCGACGATAAAGCAGTCACACTGTTCTGCTTCACGGAAGCACGCATCGAGTGCATCGCGGGGAATTGGTTCACCGAACGAAACCGTGTCGGCTTTGAGAATGCCATCACACTGTGGGCAGTGGGGCGGGAGTGTTTTGAGCGGCACCTCTACCGCGGGGTAGCGCGTGTTGCATTCGATACAACGAATCAAGGAGAAATTTCCATGAATCTCGATCAGATTTTTACTGCCAGCGCGCTTGTGTAGATTATCAACATTTTGCGTGATCATACTGCGCAGAATGCCCATCTGCTCAAGTTCGACAAAGGCGTGATGGCCGGGATTAGGATCAGCAGTGCTGAGTGCAGACCAGATTTCCTTGGTGGGTCCTTTGGGAGATAACCGTTCCTCCCACGCTTTCTTGGGATCACGCAGAAAAATCTCATAGCCATTCATTGGTGGCTCGCCGTACTTGGTCCACAATCCACCCGGACCACGAAACGGGGGAATGCCACTTTCCACGGAGATTCCTGCGCCGGTGAGTGCCATCACATACTTCGAGGAAAGGAGGAGGCGCGCTGCTGCGCGGATGGCCTCGGCCTGAGATGTTGTTGTCATAGTTCGCGTCCCTCACTCCATGAGTGGGCGAAAAGGGTAAATGGGTAAATGGCGAAAAGGTGAAGACAAAAATTTCTTCCTCATCCCTTTCGCCGTTTCGCCCCTTTTTACTTTGCCTTCCAGTTCGGCTCTCGTTTCTCCGCAAACGCCTTTGCGCCTTCGCGAGCATCTTCTGTTCCTTGCAGCCAGTTGTACAACTCGCGCTCTAGTTTCAGCCCGTCGGCGAGCGACATGTCAAGGCCACGCAACGCCGCTTGTTTGATCTTCTGCACAGCCAACGGCGCGCTTTTGCAGATCTCGGTGGCGATCTCTTCGCACTTGCTCATCAGTTGGCTCATCGGGACTACATAATCCACCAGTCCCAGACGTAAGGCCTCCTGTGCGCCGATACGATTGCCCGTGTAGAGCATTTCTAAAGCGCGACCAAGCGGAATCAGCCGAGGTAAACGTTGCGTTCCCCCAGCGCCAGGAAGCCAACCCAGTCGTACTTCACCCAACCCAAATTGTGCGTGTTCCGCTGCGACACGAATATCGCAACACAATGCTTGTTCGAGCCCTCCGCCGTTCGCATGCCCGTTGATGGCGGCGATAAGCGGTTTGTACAGGTCAAAAAGTAGGGGAAAGAGGATATTCTGCGGTTCTTCCCCGGGTCGTTCGACATAATTTGCTTTGATATCGCTCCCGGCAGAAAACGCCCGATCTCCAACGCCGGTAAGAATAGCAACGCGGAGCGCAGCATCATCGCGAAACTCACGCCAGACTTTGGCCAGCGTTTCATACGTTTCGAAGTCACAGGCGTTGAGTCGCTCGGGGCGGTTGATCGTGACGTACGCGATGTGGCCCTTTTTCTCGAACAAGACTTTCATTTTGCTGCCCTCCTTTGCGGTGTAACCCTACTTGCATTGATACGTCGAGAGAATGGGCGAAGCGACGACAAGCAAAGCAGGGGCGAAATGGGTAAATGGGTAAACGGCGAAAAGGTGAAGACAGAAAATTTTCTCTTCCTCCATTTCGCCATTTCGCCTCTTTTCCGTTATTTGGTCGCCGGTTCATACTTTCTCGATCTATCGTCCTTTTTTCGTATCCGTCAACGGCTCAAGGATCTCTTTCTTTTTGAATGAACCAGGATCAGGCTGGCGCGATTTGTTGGTGCTTGGGGTCTCACCAAGACGGATGACGTTCTTGCCATAACGAGAAGTGAGTTGGTCAATCAGTTTGCCGAGTTGTTGGCGCTTGTCGTTCTGATGTGTGGGTGGGGTGAACAAGGAAAGCTGTTGGAGCTGCGTTTCTGACTCGATGCTACTCGCGTAGATGCCGGCGAGGCGGACTTTTTGACCGCGACGGGGGACAGCGGCATAGAGCGCAAGAGCTGTCTGATAGATCTCTTGTTCGTCGTTCGTGGGGGAGGGTAGGGTGTGACTCCGTGTATACAGACGAAAGCGTCCCTCTCCCAGGCGTTCGGCGGTCTTAATCTTCACTGTTACCGTTCGTCCCGCCAGTTTCCGCGAACGCAGCCGTCGAGCCACCGTTTGCGCATAGCGTAGGAGAGCGGCATGGACCTCTGTGTCCTGATCGATATCGTGCGAGAATGTCTCTTCCTCACCGATTGATTTCATCTCTTGGTTTGGATCAACCGGACGAGGATCAATGCCGTGTGCGAGTTGGAAGAGATGCTCACCATTCGCGCCGTAGCGAGAAACCAATGTTTCACGCGGCCAACGCGCGAGGTCACCAATCGTGCGAATACCCATACTTGCGAGCGACTGGGCTGTGACTTTCCCCACTCCCCATAATCGAGTGACGGGGAGAGGATGAAGAAAGGACAACACATCTTCATCGCGTACCTCCACAAGGCCGTTCGGCTTTTGCATGTCGCTGGCGATTTTTGCGACAAACTTTGTCGAGGCGATGCCTGCGGACCCGGTCAACTCTGTTTCGCGACGAATGCGCTCCTTAATGTTGCAAGCGATTGTGTCCACAGTACCGAAGAGTTTTTCACTTGATGTTACATCGAGAAATGCTTCATCGAGCGACAGCGGTTCGACCAATGGAGTGAATGAACGAAGGATAGCAAATACCTGCCGTGATGCTTCTACGTACGCCTCCCGTCGTGGCGGAACCACGATAGCCTGAGGACAGAGTTTGAGCGCTTGGGCCATAGGCATGGCGGAATGGACGCCATATGGTCGCGCTTCATATGAGGCAGTGGCGACAACTCCACGTGCGCTATCGCCGCCAACGATCACTGGTTTGCCGCGCAGCTCGGGAAAGTCGCGCTGTTCGATCGCCGTATAGAACGCATCCATATCGAGGTGAATGATGCGACGCTGGGGCATGATTGTTACTCTTCTAATTCGTCTGGTGGTTCGGGATCAGTAGGAAGATTCGGCGGAGCTTCTGTACTCGTCGGATCGAGGCTCGTGCGTCGGGCAACGATGATAAATCCCGTATGCGCGACCATGCGATGGTCCGGACGAACTGAGAGCCCTTTAATGTGCCATCCACGTAGGAGATTTTCCATGACCTCGACCGCAGTGAAGCACGGAGAAGCGCGGAGTTCATCGACAAGCGATTTGACCTGAATAATCGTTGGGCTGTAACCAACCAACACGCCACCGGGTCGTAAGGCCTGAGCTGCGTGTGGAAGAACACGCCATGGTTCAGAAACATCGATAAAGAGGCGATCCGCGTCCTGAATATCGAGGCCAGCATAGGCATCGCCGACCATAAGCGTCCAGTTGGGAGCGTCACCAAAAAATTTTGCGACATTCTCCCGCGCCATATCGCAGTGATCCTCGCGGATTTCGACGGTGGTGAGTTTGCCGGTCGGTCCAATGGCACGCAACAGCGCGATAGCAAGAGCACCGGGGCCAGCTCCTACTTCAACGACCGAAGCTCCGGGAAACACATCGCCCCATAACAACATGATGCCAACGTCCTTTGGGTAAATGACCTGAGCGCGACGGGGGAGGTTCGGTATCAGGTGCGCATAGGTTGGGCGAAATACCCAGAAGGCGTCGTTGGTTGAGTTGCGCACGAGACTTCCTTCGGGAATACCAATGACGTTATCTGCTGGTAACAAACCGCCATGCAAGGAAATACGATTGCCGGCTTTGAGGGTACGGAGATACTCGCGTTCCTTAGTGTCAATAAAAAGAACGGATTCTCCGGTGCGGAGCAACGAACGATCAGACATAATGTGCTTATTTCCTGTTGTGTAGCGCGGCGCACCGTACCACGCGGTCCCCATAGCGACAATAACCCTTGACAGTAAAAGCTAACCTTCCTATCCTAGGTGGATTCATTCTGACGAAAAAAATCCCTACCTTACTATTTTTACTTTTGGAGGAGACTTGTGGCTGAAAAAGCAAAAACCGCGCAAAAGTCTGACGCGTTGCGGACGAAACGTTTTTGTCCTGCCTGTGGTGGTGAGAGCAAAGTGGTGCAATATGCTGGCTTTGGGCAAATGAAAGGATTCTTCTGGGTGTGTGACAAGAACTCTGAACACGTCAGCCGAACTCGCTAGTGCCCAAGAGAGGTGATCATGCCGCGGACACGGAAGAAAGAGAAAGAAGCAAAAGATCTCAACCTCTTCGACGAAGAGACGACAGAAGAAGCCGAAGAAGAGTTACCTAAAGACGAAGCTGGGCGAAGAAAGATCAAGAAACGCTACGAGGAGCTGCTCGGTATCCGGATCGAAAAGCTCAAAGGTCGTGTGCTTAATCGTGAGCGTATCAACAAAACGATTGAGGGAATTTATTTCATTTGTGTAGCGTGCAAAAAGATCTGCCACAACCTTGATGAGGGACTGATCGAAGATCCAGACAACGTGCGCAATCTCTGCACGGCTTGTGAGAAGACAAAAGGGAAAAATCCGGCGGCTACGTAATCGAGATCCTCACGGCTTTGTGGAGCGAGTAGGTTGGGCTGAGTGAATACGAAGCCCAACTCTGCTTCTCTACATTCCAGCAGCTTGCCTTCGAATGTGTCCTTTTTTCTTGGGAGCGCGACCATTGTGGTCGCTTTTCTTGCGTGTGGCTGGAGGGCCAGTGCGTCTTCCCCCCCACTTTCCGTGAATCCGCCACGCGTTGTTCCAGAAGCTGCGTCTGCGCGGCGGCGTGCGTCAGGACTTCCTGTTCGATCTCTGTGAGAAGTGCGATCACGTCTTTTTGGTAGTCACCAGTATCCAGGAACTGGCCTTCCTCTCGGATTCAATGCTGACGTCACGGATCGCCCACTAAGGCTTCGTAAGCCAATAAGTGTTACATTTTCAGCGTAACCACTGGTACACTTCA
>JAYVFX010001003.1:0-5366 GCA_043772795.1 Deltaproteobacteria bacterium | reverse complement strand
GTTCTCAAGGGCTCCTTTCCTCTTCTTCCGCGGAACAAAACTAGAGTCCGTCTTCGTCTTCTGTTTCCTCTCGTGCTACCTACACGTTCACCTGGTCAGTGCTAGCCCAACGAACCAGCCGATCACATTTCAGAGATTAAAGGAGGATCTATGTTAAAGGACAGCGATATTCGTCGAGATGAACGTACGGGGCTTCCACGAAAGATTCGCGGTGAGTTTCCTCTACCGACGAGGGACAGTGCTAAAGATTCAGTCAGGGCTTTTCTTGAACAAAACAGTGATGAGTTAGGGCTAAAGGCCGATGAGATAAATCTCAAGTTGATTCAGGAGGTGGCCACTCCAACAGGACGCGTGGTTCGGTTTCAGCAGATGCATCAAGGAGTTCCTGTTGTGGATTCCACTGTGGTCGTGCAGATGGACAAGGCCAATCGCGTGAAGCAGTTGGATCTAGGGCATGTGCGTGATGTTCTCGCTGATATACCAGCCACAGACACAAAGTTAACATCTGTGGAAGCATCAAATAAGGCTTTGGATTCATTAGGTAACCCTGCCTTACGGCAGAAAATGAACGATCCAGAACAGGTATATTATTCCACCTCCCAGGGCCTAAGATTGGCTTATCTGGTGCTGATACTGACACAAAATCCGATGCATGACTGGAGGCTGATCGTTGACGCTCACAGCGGCGAGATCCTGGAAAAAGTGGACCTGATCAAAGAATTACCAGATGGCACTGGATACGTGTTTGATCCGAATCCGGTGGTTACCGCCAACAACAACACGTATCGTCCGCCGACCGCGACGGTAGCGGGCGGCTGTGGCTATGCCGGGACTGCCTTGGCGACGATAGACGCGCAACGAATGACTCGAACACTCAAGGACCTGAAACTGTCGGGGGGCGTGCATTCTCTCGATGGCCCCTATGCCAAAATCGTAGATATAAGCGCTCCTGCATCCACTATCCCCACCGAGGCCAATGCCAATGACTTCAAATACTCGTCATCTGATGAGCGTCTCGGCGCGGTAAACCTGTATTACCACATCGATACCATCCAACGGTATATTCAAAGCCTCGGCATCACGACAGCCAACAATCGGCAAACTCAAGGGGATCCGGCTGTGACTGGATTTTCGGCGTACTACAGCCCCGGCGATAAGAGTCTCCACATGGGGATTTCCAGGCCCTGTCATCCTGACAAATCACAAGAAGGAGACGCCGTCATTCATGAATATGGGCACGCGATACAGGACAACCAGGTTCCCGGATGGGGAGGAACCAATCCCATTACTCTTCGAGAAGAAAGCGGCGCCATGGGGGAAGGGTTCGGAGACACGTTGGCGTGTGTGTTCTTTGCCAATTTCGGGAACCAGTTTCAAAGGGAAACCTTTGAAGATTGGGCTTATGTTGAGAATGGCGCAGCTGGACTGCGAAGAGTGGACGGCACGAAAGTTTACCCGACGGACTGGGCTAATGAAGTGCATTCCGATGGCGAAATCTGGTCGGCTGCGTTGTGGAACATTTATCGCACTATTGGGGGAGACTCAATAAATCTGGCAGATCGACAAGCAGCGAGAGATGCGTTGCTCAAGACTGCAATTCTGAGTCACCATCGCCTATTGGCAAACGCGAGTATGCCGGATGGAGCCGAGGCCGTGATGGATGAAAACGCCGCACTTGACGATTACCGAGGTCAGCATCTCATCCAGATGCTGAACAGCTTCCAGGACCGGGGCCTACTTCGCTCAAACGCGGGTGTTGATCTCTACATTCGCGATGACGCGAGCGATCCAGGTGTAGATGCTTTCACAGGGTCAGTCTTTTGGGACTCTCCTGACCTGTGGATCAGAAACAGCGATGATAATGGCACAACTCCCCAAGCACCCGAATTCGGACAGGATAATTGGTTTTATGCACGTGTGCGGAACCGAGGATCTCAGATTGCCCGTGCGTTTGTCGTCACCTTTAACGTGAAGCCGTGGGCTGGGACCCAGTTTGTTTATCCGGGTGATTGGATACCTTATGTCAGTGCCGCTGTGGGGTACAACTTAGCGCCGGGTGGAACCGCAGTTGTAAAGGCGAAGTGGCCTGCCGCTCTGGTACTGCCTGCAGGTACGCATGCCTGTTGGCTTGCCTCTGTTTACACTCCTGTTGATCTGACTCCCGCTGGTCTCCATGTCTGGGACCATAATAATCTCGCCCAGAAGAACCTGACCATCGTTGATCTCATCCCCGGAGACGGGGCTATCGTTAATTTCCAAGTTGGCAGTCAATTCCAGTTGGAGCCTGAGAGATTCCGCATCGAAGTGCGGCGCCCCCAGCAATGGAGTAGCCTCCCCGTCTCCATTGTTCACACGAACCCTGAAGTACTGAAACAGCTCCTGTCTTCTCCTGAGAAGATCCAAGTGTTTACCCCTGCGACAGTCATCCAACCGCAACCAATCATCCGCTTCTTAGAGCCCGGTCGCATAGAAGTCTCACATCGTGGAGTGAAGGTAGATCCTATTCGTCTGAATCTCGGAGCGGACTCGACGCTGGACATCGGACCGGCGACGGCCAAGCCAGAATTGATTAGTCCTAAATTCGGCGTTGAAGGCCGGGAGGTTGAACTGATGACGGAAAAGTCAGGAGCGACCGTCCTTTCTTTCAGGCCGGGCTTGCTGACAGGCTTTCCAATCGGCTTGCAGCCAAGGGCTCAACTGCAATTGGGACTAAAGGTGACGGCGCCTCAGGAGGCAAAGCCCGGAGATGTGATTAAGATTCATCTGATGCAGCGGAACACGAAGAACGAAGTGGTGGGAGGAATTACGGTCCAAGTGAATATCGTCAAAAAGTAAGATTCGTTTTTACTTCCACTCATGAGTAGAGACGTACCTCAGGGAACTTTCTTCGTACAGACAGTCACCTGAGTCACGGAGAGTTATCAGATGCCCGACACCAATTTTGATCTTGCCCCACCTGTCAAGGTTGTTGATGGCTTGCTGGCGGTTCCTATTGATATCCAGCAAATCACTGCCAGCTTAACGTTCGATGGCGCAACGAACTTGGGTGTTGGCGATGCCACACTAGACTCTATAATGGGGCCACAGAATGGGAATCCTATTTTCGATCTGCGGCAGACTATCACCGCTGCGTGGCTCGATGGGGTGGCCATACCTGTGGCTCAACTCTCCCATCATGATTTTGGTGGCGGATCTAACGCCGAATTGCGGATCATTGAGTCAGTGCTGGCAAGTAGTTCGAAACACACATAGAGTGTGAGTTACACGCTGGGATCACCGCAAGCCTCGATGGCTGGATCATACCTGTCCGCAATGGCGTGGAGCCCCGGACCACGTTTAGCGTTCAACTTTGTCTACGGATTTTCCGACCCACCACTTGTTCCAGACCTATGGATACGCGACGACCCTAGTGACACAGTGAACACTCCCTCAGCAGGTCGTTTTTGGGACTCGCCAGATCTTTGCATACGAAATGCCGATGATGGTGGCACTACCCATCAGCCAGTCGAGTATGGACAGGACAATTGGTTCTATACACGCGTTCGCAATCGCAGTACGAGCACGGGCTCTGTCGCAAAGTTTGCGAACTATACTATACATTGAGGCGTTGAGTGAGAAAAATGCCACTAATTATAGATAACAGAGTGTTACTATAAATTTTGCGACGGAGCCCATCAAACTGTGAACTGAACAACGGAGGTAGCTCTAATGAATCCAACGGTCATCAAGAGGCCCGACAATCTGCGGGAAAATCCCAAACTTCTCTCAGCACCCGTCATCCAGGAGCCTCTTTATCAATGTGCGGTTTCGGTGACTGTCTTGTCTTTCGAACCCAATGCCACCATCGATGTTGCTGTTAATGGCGCGGTCACATCAGGACCGGGCGGCTTCCCGTTTCCTGACGGAGTGACCATCAAGCTTCCTGCAAAACTGATAGCGGGACAGAAAGTCCGTGCGCGGCAGAAGCTTGGGGGTGTCACCAGCCCTTGGACACCTGTGATCATCGTCGGCGACCATACTAAAGACTTCCCTGCAGGACCGCCTCGACCTCAAATCAATCCCGCTCCTGTATACAAATGCGGCGTACGTACGGGCGTTGGCAATCTACTCCCCGGTGGTCACGTTTGGATCACCACCAACGCCGCCAAGGTCGGCGACGTGAACGGCTGCGCCGCGCAGCAGGGCGTCAACGTTAATCCAGCGTACGGCCTGGGACAGAAAGTGCAGGCCTGGTTTGATCTGTGTAATGATCCGAGTCCGCCATCCGTGGAACTGACCTCGCAGAATCCGCCCATCCCGCTACCGGCTCCTGCCGTGGATCCGATCTACGCGGGTGGGGAATCTGTCACAGTGAAGAACATCGTCAATGGTGCCAAGGTCACGCTGTTTCGCGGAGGCGCCAACCAGGGCACGTGGCCGTGCTGGGGTGGCTCCATCATCCTCAACGGGCTCGCGCCGTTCGCCAACGGCGAAGTGTTCACCGCCACACAGCAGATGTGTCTTGACGATCCCGGTAGTCCTCTCGGCACGGGAATCGTGCAGCCCTGCTCGAGCTTGCCCGCTCCTCAGATCGGGCCTGTGCAGGCAGGTGACACCTCGATCTTAGTCACCAGTTTCCAGCCCGACGCTATCATCAAGGTCTTCGTCAACGGCGTCCACGTAGGATCGAGCGGACCGCCGGTGGTTAACCTTAACACCACGCTCAAGAAGGGCGACACCATCATCGTCGTCCAGGATCTGCGCGGCTGTAAAGGGCAGAACGCCCTCCAGGTCACCGTGCTTTGCGTAGACCCACCAGTCAGCGGCAACCCCGCTTCCCTCGACCTGTTCGCAGTCGGTTATGCCACATACAGTAAGGGCAAGACCAAGGGGAGCGTTTACTATCCTGCCGACGCCGATGGCAAGAATCAGCCATTCAACAAACGCCTGGCTAAACTCGGTCGCGTGCCGATCGTCTTCATGGCTCACGGCAACCACTCGCCCGCCGATCCCAGCTATCTAGGCTACGACTACTTCCAGCAAGATCTAGCCAAGATGGGCATCATCGCCGTGTCCATCGACTGCAACGCCCTCAACGGCGCTGGCGGAGGTGTGCAGAACATCGTTGACCGCGCTGATCTCATCCTCAGCAACATCGCTTTCTTCCAGACCCTCGATGCTGATACGACGTCCGTCTTCTTCAAGAAGATCGATTTCAAGCGAACCGGGTTAATGGGCCACTCACGCGGCGGCGACGCGGTCACTATCGTGCCCACCGTACTTGCGCTGCCCGGTGTGACGATCCAGTCTGTACTCGCGCTTGCGCCTACCAACTTCCGCTATTGGGCTGGTATGAACACCATCCAGCCGAAAGGCTACGCGTTCAT
>JAYVFX010001002.1:0-3537 GCA_043772795.1 Deltaproteobacteria bacterium | reverse complement strand
GAAGATTTTTACCGAAGAGGGGTTTACCAATCTCAGATTTTATAGTTTATCCTGATAGAGACTCCTTTCTTAGTGAGAGATTCTTATGCTGGAGCGTGCGCGTTCCATAGTAATTGTTCAGAAACCTAGCCTGCGGAAACGTCACTCGTTAAGCTTTCGGGCCATCGCGGGAGTCGTGCTGCTCGCCTTTGTTACGCTTGTCCTGCATGGCAATGGGGTTGTCGCGCTCGTGCTGGTTGGTGGAGGGCTCGGAGTTTGGCAACTTTGGGCCGCTTGGCAGCGCCGTCGTGGGCGAGAATCCGTGTGGGAGGATATTGCGGTACTGACCGACAGCGAGTTTCTTCGCTATACGGCTGATCTTTTGCGGGCTCAGGGGTATGGCGTATTGAAAATAGGACAAGCTGATGACGCCTATGGGAACCTTCTGCTCATGCATGGAGAGCACAGCCTTACTTGCCGCGTTTTGCGTGCACGCCATCGTTTGGGAAAAACAGAAATGACACGAACTCTTGCCCGCATGAAGTTGTACGGAGGCAAGGGCTCGATGGTGTTAACCAATCGCGTGGTATCGTGGGCAGCTGCACGATTTGCCCATCGGGTGGGGTGCCTTGTTATTGACCGTAATGAAGTGGTCCGCTTGATTATGCAATATCGCCAGGGCCATCGTGTCTATGTGTTTCAACGCCAAGGGGCGACGAAATTGCGGCGGCGGAAATAGCCCAGTGGCGTGGGAAGAGGGGGAGGAGGAAACCATGGCGATTCTCAAAGTGGCTCGCTTAGGACATCCGGTGCTGCGACGAGTGGCCGAGCCTGTCGCTCTAGATACGATTGCCCAACTGCAGTTCCAGCAATTTATTGATGACATGATTGAGACTATGCACGAATACGACGGTGTCGGCCTGGCCGCGCCGCAAGTACATGTATCACAACAAGTGGCGGTACTCGAAGTGAACAAACCGCCGCGGTACCCTGATGCGCCATCGGTGCCACTGACGGTGCTGATCAATCCCCGGGTGACGATGCTGACACAAGACACGGGCGATGATTGGGAAGGATGCCTCAGTGTTCCAGAAATGCGTGGTGTTGCCCCGCGTTGGCGAGAATTACGAGTGGAGGCGCTCGACCGCAATGGTCAGTCTCTAGACTTTGTTGCGGTAGATTTCCATGCTAGAGTAGTCCAACACGAGTACGATCATCTGCAAGGAAAGGTCTATCTCGACCGCATGCCTTCCTTCGAGACGCTGACATACCTCCTTGAATGGCAGCGTTACTGGTTGAAAAGTTAACCTACTGCTGGTCCCCTCCATCGTTTTGGGGAGAAAGGAGTCACTCTTATGCCGTGGCAAACACTGGCAATTGGCGTTGCCCTTTCCCTACTGAGCGGGATGGGTATTTGGAGCTGTGCGTACCGGGTTGGCTTGAAAAGAGGCAGAACCGGGGCCGTCCCATTTCGTTTGATCGATGAGTTGTTGGATCATCGCATCTCGTGCCTTGGGCAAGAGCCCGCTCTGGCTCGGGTTGAGATCAATACCCTGTTGGGCATTGACGAGTGGCAAGCGCAGATCACTCCCGACGAACCGACACCCAGAGAGCCTGACCTTGCTGCCGTTCACATTTATCACTAGTAGTGAAAACAAACTGCGCGAAGTGGTTCGTCTCCTGGGGCGACCGTTCGCCCGGGCGGCGCTGTCCCTGGAGGAGATCCAGGAGATCGCACTTGAGCCGGTGGTTGCCTATAAGGCTCGTCACGCGTATGCCCAGGTGGGCGGACCGGTATTAGTCGAAGACACCGGGCTTGCATTTGCTGCGTGGAACGGATTGCCTGGCGCGTTGGTAAAGTGGTTTCTTTCTTCACTGGGAAACGAGGGGGTCTGTCGCCTCATGCAGAATGAAACGAACCGTGCAGCGACTGCGACCACCATGTTCGGCTACTATGACGGCGTCCTTTACCGCGCTTTTTCCGGAAGCGTGGAGGGGATCGTTGTCGCACGCCCTCGTGGAACGCAAGGGTTCGGCTGGGATGCAATCTTTCAACCGCTTGGCAGTGAGCGAACTTTTGCTGAGATGACACCAGAAGAGAAAGACCGCTTTTCCATGCGCCGGTTGGCGTTGGAACAATTGCGTCAATCCGATTTGCTGTGTTGACGACCTCAATCATGGGGCATATCTCTTGATGCCCATGCAGTTTGCTGAGACCTCCACCCAGCTTCTTTATCACATTCTTCCGCGTGTGAGTCGCTCCTTTTATCTGAGCTTGCGAGTGCTTCCGCGGAGCGTACGGCCTACTATCGGTCTGGCGTATTTGTTCTGCCGTGCCGCGGATACGATCGCCGATACCGCACTGTTGCCGCGTGCCCAACGACGGACATATCTGGATCAGTATCGATCGGTGTTTGCCGGTTTGAGCCATGCCGGCCTCGATACTCTGCAGCAACATTTGGCCGAGCAGCAACAGAATTATGCGGAACGAGAGCTGCTCCTCCGTTTGCCTGAGTGTTTTCGCCTGCTTGCAGAACTCCCGTCCATAGATCAACAGCACATTCGTCACTTGGTCCTGACGCTGACTCAGGGCATGCAACTCGATCTGACCGTGTTTCCCGGAGAGAATGACGGTCGCGTGCAAGCACTGGAAACGCGGGGCGACCTCGATCTATATACGTACTTTGTCGCGGGTTGCGTGGGTGAGTTTTGGACCCGAGTAACGATGACCCATGTGCCGGCGTTACAGCATTGGGACGCTGCCCTTATGGAAGCGCGGGGAATTCATTTTGGTAAAGGATTACAACTCACCAACATTCTCCGCGACATCGCCCAAGACCTGCGTATCGGTCGGTGTTACCTGCCACGTACTGAACTCGCATCACTCGGAGTGAATCCGCCGCAGCTTCTTGACCTGCAGATGGTCGAAAAGGTGCGTCCGTTGTTTGATGAGTACCTTGACCTCACTCTGAGTCACTACCGGGAGGGGTGGGCATATACACTTGCCATCCCTCGTCAAGAGTGGCGACTGCGGCTTGCATGTGCATGGCCGCTCCTCATTGGAATTTCGACGTTGGCGTTAGTACGCCGCTCGCAGCAGTTGCTCGATCCCCAGATACGCGTCAAAATCGCGCGCACCCAAGTCTATGGCATTATGCTGCGATCGCTTCTGTCGGTGTGGTCCGACCGTGCGCTAGGACGGTACTACGATCAACTGCTCGGGCAAGGCGGATTTACTATAAACACATAGTGATTAGTACATAGTAGGTGGGGAATGCCGAAACGTAAGAAGAACAATGAGGAGTGGCAAGGAGAGACTTTACCTGATTATTTGCGAACGGGGCTCGACGTTGTCTTTGTTGGGCTCAATCCTGGGCTCTACTCCGCGCAAGTCGGCCATTATTTTGCCTTTAAGCCCAATCGCTTCTGGACAGCGCTTTCTGCTTCTGGACTTGTGCCTGAACCAGTGGGCCCAGAAGATGATGCACGGTTGCCCGATTGGGGGATTGGTCTAACCGATATTGTCAAACGACCCACGCGGGGCATTCATGAACTTGC
>JAYVFX010001001.1:0-3930 GCA_043772795.1 Deltaproteobacteria bacterium | reverse complement strand
GGGTATCATCCCCAATTGGTGTAGAGACGTCCCGGCGGGGCGTCTCTACAGGAAAATTCGCTACCTTCGGCACAAATCATTTAGGAGACCTATAGTCCTTCCCTATAAAATCGTTGAAATACAATACTGGAAAATAATGTAGCCCGGATGGAATGGAATCCGGGAATCCTGCCTGACGCTTGGTTTCGTTGGCAAAAAAATGCGCGCCTCTTTCCTGAGACGCGCCTCACCCTCTGTTCCTACTTATATCGCGGTAACAACTTCTTGCCAAAGGTTTCAACTTGTCGCTTGACTTCGTCCAGCGGCAAAAATCCTTGGTCACCTTGCCAGACCAGCCACTCGGGATGCACGTTTTCTACCATTGCGTCCATGCTGCGCTGTACGTCCTCGACACTACCAAGGTAGGTGAAGTCGGCACGTTCCATGCGTTCGATCGTGCACTCTTCTGCTGGCAACATGACTTTTCCGCTTGGATACTTGGCTTCATCTTGCGGTTCACGCCAGGCTTCGAAGAAGCCAAAATGATAGAAGAATTTGCGGAAGGCGACGCCACAGATTCCCTGTTCGGCTAATGCACGCGCCTTGTCTTTATTCTCAGCCAAATATAGCGCACGCAGGACTCCGACGCTCTCGCCCAGCTTCAGCACGCGGCCCGCCTTTTGTGCTTCTTGTTGATACGCTTCGGCTAGCTTGCGCACTTGCTCTGGCTGCGAGATGAGAATCGTCGGCGTAATTCCTTCGCGTGCGCACCAACGAACAGTCTCCTCACTAATAGAGAAGGCCTGGAACAGTGGTGGGTGCGGCCGCTGGTACGGCTTAGGGACGACATTGATCTTCTGGATCAGACCCTGATCATCGACTTCCCCTGGAAACCCATATTCTCGTGTCCACTCATGGGCTGCCCATGGTGTCCCTGTTTGCGGAGAGGGATATTCGTAGTGTTTGCCTTTGAAGCGAAACGGCTCATCGCCCCACGCGAGTTTGAGGAAGCGGAACACTTCCTCAAACGCTTCGCGATTGACGCGATCGGTCTCGCTTTTATCACTCATTGTCGCGCCGACATGGATTTTCTGTGCCATCTGATTCAGCCAGCGTGACTGATACCCACGAGCAAAGCCGACGAATGTTCGTCCTTTGGTCAATTGATCGAGCCAGGCAATTTCTAGCGCGAGGCGCAAGGGGTTCCACCCTGGCAGCACATAGCCAATCGGGCCGACTTTGATCCGTTTGGTATTGTGAATGACGTGTTGCGTAAGGACGGGCAGGCTACCGATTTCAATGCCTTCACTATGGAGATGATGCTCCGGAAAACAGACGGCATCGAAGCCCACAGACTCTGCTAACTGGGACACCTCGACAACTTCTTCGATCATGCGCTGCCAGCGGTCCTGTTGCATAGCAATCGGACGTAACGTCCGACGCTCTTCCATGGTGGCTGGGAGCGTAGGCAAAAAGAAATACATGAATTTCATACGGTCTCCTTTCCTAATAGCAAGCTCAAAGCAGTTAAGGCGCAGTGTAGCTCTTGGTCGCTCAGAGGTATACCGACCTGAGTGCCGTCCTTCTGTTAACGGGGTCCTCATTGCCTTCGCAGTAGACTGCGGGGTTGACAACTCCGAGAGCGCGCTTTCTATAGTGCGAAGGATTTGTATCACGAGGAGAGAATATGGATATCAAAGCAGCTATTCTTCGCACTCCACATGAACCCCTAACGATTGAAACTGTAGAGATCGACGCGCCGGGTCCGCATGAAGTCTTGATCAAGACCGCGGCGAGTGGCGTCTGTCATAGTGATTTGCATGGACTGCACGGGACCTTGCCCATGCGACTCCCCGGCGTTCTCGGTCACGAGCCTGCCGGTATCATCGAAGCTGTAGGCAGTGAGGTCACATCTGTTAAACCAGGCGATCATGTCATCGCCTGCACTTCGATGTACTGCGGGAGCTGTACGCAATGTTTGTCGGGTTGGACGCACCTCTGTAGCAATCGCGCTGCGTGTTTGCGACCGAAAGGCGCGAAGCCGCGGCTGTCGCAAGGCGGAAATCCCGTGTCACAGTTTGCGGATCTTGCCTCGTTTGCCGAGAAGATGTTGATGCACGAGCGCTCGGTCGTCAAAATTGGCGATGATATTCCTCTTGACCGCGCGGCCTTGCTTGGCTGTGCTGTCACAACTGGTGTAGGTGCCGCACTCAATACCGCTCAGGTAACGCCCGGCTCTTCAGTTGTTGTATTTGGTGCGGGTGGGGTTGGCATTTCGGTGATTCAAGGTGCACGGATCGCTGGCGCGCGGCAGATTATTGCGGTCGATCTTCTTGACCACAAGCTAGAAACCGCCAAACATTTTGGTGCGACTGCTACGCTGAATGCTACTTCATCAGGTGATGTCGTCAAAGATATTAAACGACTCAGCAGCGGTGGCGTAGATTTCGCCTTCGACGCGATCGGTAACAAACAGGTGACCGAGCAGTGCTTTTATGCTTTGGCTCCGCGCGGTCTCGCAATGATTGTGGGAGTATTACCACCGGGACAGAAACTGGAACTCAATCCGGCGCATTTCTTCGTAGAGAAGCGGATTCAGGGGAGTTACATGGGGTCCAATCGCTTTCAGCTCGACATTCCCAAGTATCTCGAATTGTACCGCCAGGGGCGGTTGAACCTTGATGATATGATCAGCCGCCGTGGTCGACTGGAAGATGTCAACGAAGCCTTCCGTGCCATGGCCGCCGGAGAGGTGACGCGGACGGTGTTGATGTTCGATTAAATGGGTAAGTGTCTGCTCCCCCAGCTGGCGTGACCAGTTGGGGGAGCAAAGGAGCCTCAGACAACGGGCTATACGGATAGTGAGGCTGACGCGAAATATACCGCGGACTGATATCGGACTATACCGCTAAACTGGCGGCCTTTGCGAGGGAAGAAAGGCTTGAGAACATGGATGTGACTGATGGATATTACAGAACTACGGCCTTTAGCTGGGGTATTGTGGGCGAGGAAGTGGGATCGTTGGGTAGTTTCCCCTTCCACGAAGACAGCAGTGTTTCACTTTCGCCTTGCACGACCGCCTGCTGAGATGTGACTCGCCGTGCGGGTATAGGCGGGTATAGGCGGGTATAGGGGACGTTGCAGGGAAATTCGGTTTATGGTGAATCCTGCAACCTTCTCGGCCTAACTGAGACGCGCTCCTCGATAAGCTTGCTCAATCACGCTGTAATCTTTCTCCATGCGGTTACCCAACGGAGCCCGTGCAATTGTTGACCTTCGGAAGTTGCGCGATTACTGCCTGAATCCTGATAGTCCAAGAGGCGGACACAAAGCCCGCGTCTTTGCTGCGGTCTTAGGTATCACAGCCGTGGATGCACCAAATTTGGGGACAAAGTTGCTGGAGATTGCGCGGACCGAGGAGGCACAAAGAGGCGAGCTGGATTTGTATGGGCAGCGGTACACGATTGATTTCGAGATGGTGACGGCAGTTGGCAAGTCAATCCTCCGAAGCGGCTGGATTATTTTGCACAGCAAAACGACGCCCCAGTTGACGACCTGCTACGTCAAGAAAAGGAAGCGATAATGGCAAAGCGAAAGCTGAAGTTGCTGGATACGGTTGCGTTACTCGAAGATTTGCCAGAGCGCAAGCTCAGGCGTGGCGAAGTTGGGACCATAGTCGAGATGCTCGCACCAGCGGTGTACGAAGTGGAGTTTTGTGATGATGAAGGGCAAACTTACGCGGAACTTGCCTTGCGCAGCGAACAACTGGTGGCCCTGCATAATCAAGGCGAAGCACTGAAGATTGTGGCCTAATAGTCAGAGCGTGACCACGACGCCGAACCCCTATCCGCCCTTGATGAGGCGCGGCCTCGCCGGACCAGATGAAAAAAAGGCCGCCGAGGGCTACACTGATTCCGGTTCTGGTGTGACGGAGGTCGAGAGCCCTTGGTG
>JAYVFX010001000.1:0-1859 GCA_043772795.1 Deltaproteobacteria bacterium | reverse complement strand
ATACCGTGGCGCTCGGCAACGGCTGGATGCCCGTCGCGCTTCCGCCCAAAGATCTTGTGCATCATCTTGGTGTCATGAAACAGCTCTGCGCCGCGGCGGGCCGTAATTTCAACGAACTAGAGATCTCGATGACGTTTTTACAACAATCCGAGCTGCAACCGCAGGACCCCCAGCGGGCCTTGGCGGAGTACGCGGAAGCAGGGGCTCACCGATTGATTTTGTGCCCGGTCCTCGATCATCCGAATGCCGAGCGTATGTTGGAGAAGGTGGCAAAGGATTACTTGCCATAGCTCCAAAGAGGTTAGCCGGACGAGTTGTGAGTAGTGTCCCAATGTCGTGCCTTCTGGTTTCGTGAACAAGGCCCTTTCTAAGGTAGCGATAAGCTGAAAGGCTCGCAAACGAGGAGGAGAATAAGCCATGCAACAAAAAACACTGTACGAACGTCTTGGCGGTTATGATGCTGTCACTGCTGTCGTGAATGATCTGTTGCCACGCCTGCAAGCGGATGCGCAACTGCGGCGCTTCTGGCAACACCGGGGAGAGGATGGCGTTACGCGCGAGAAACAGCTGCTGATTGATTTTCTGTGTGCGTGTGCCGGTGGTCCTTTGTACTACACTGGACGTGATATGAAGACCTCTCATAAAGGGATGAAAATCAGTGAAAGCGATTGGGTGGCGTTTTTGGGACATCTCAACGCTACCTTGGATACCTTTCGCGTTCCTCAAGCCGAACGAGAGGAAGCGGTCGCATTTATCCAAAGTACTAAAGCCGACATTGTTGAAGTATAGCTCTAGGTATAACAGGAAAATGTTTACACCAGAGTGCATGACATTCGTACACTTTATGCTGCAACCATCCAGGGCTGTCATTCTGAGCGCAGCGAAGAATCTCTCCGAGAGACCCTTCGTTTCACTCAGGGTGATAACCCTACAGTAATGACACTTGTGGAGGACTCTCATGGCAGAAACAAGCATAAGTTTTTCTGGTTCTATTCCCCAACTGTATGATCGTTATCTCGGTCCGGTGCTATTTGAGCCCTACGCTGCCGATCTTGCACGCCGTGTAGCAGCTCATGGTGCTGGCCCAGTGTTGGAAATGGCCTGCGGTACTGGCATCGTCACTCAGCAGTTGCGTACTCACCTCGCGCCTGAAATTGAGATTGTTGCCACTGATCTGAGTCAGCCGATGCTCGACTATGCGCGGACCAAACTCGCAGCGCTCAAGAACGTTGATTGGCGTCAAGCAGATATCGCGGCCTTGCCATTTGCGGATGCCTCATTTGCTGCGGTGGTGTGTCAATTCGGCCTGATGTTTGTACCTGATAAGCAAGCCGCCTTTCGTGAAGCCCGTCGCGTATTACGCAAGGACGGTTTGTTCGCCTTCAACGTCTGGGATGGGATAGCCGCGAATCCATCCGCCCATATCCAACATGAAACGCTTGCCAAATTGTTTCCGGTGGACCCACCGCAGTTTCTTACACCCTTCACTTTTAATGACCATGAAATCTTACGACAGTTACTGACCACGCATGGTTTTAGAGACGTGCAGCTTGAGACCGTCACGCTGGAAGCGCGTAGCGAGAGTGCCAAAGCCCTTGCGACCGGATTCATCCAAGGCTCGCCGCTGAGTGCCGCGATTCAAGAACGCGGGGCGTCCTTCGAGTCCGTCATTACGGCAGTGGCGGAAGCCTTAGCGCAACATGGTGGTGCGGCTCCGTTTCGCGCGACGATGCAAGCAGTTGTCGTAACTGCACGAGCAGGCGCGGTTTAATGTGATTATGGCGTGACTCTAAAAAGGGAACCGTTATGGAGATGGAGACCAGCCAACAGCGTACAATTCGCACCATGTGTCCGATGAA
>JAYVFX010000999.1:0-3174 GCA_043772795.1 Deltaproteobacteria bacterium | reverse complement strand
AGGCTCTCCTGCTTGCAATTGAAGGCGCTCTCAACGGCACCCCAGTTCCCTCAAGCGATGAACAGTCCCCTGCCAGTGTTCCGTCCACCCTTTTACTTTTCGCGTTTTTTGCAGGTTGCGCCTCCCTTGGAGCCCACTGGGCAGTGCGCCTTGCCTCTCGGGCAGGTATGCACGGAGTAGCCAGAATGTGGTTTGCATTCGAGGAAATCGCTTTCCTTGGTGGGGGCGCTTGCTGTGCCTTTGCAATCGCACTGATGGTTATGTCGCAGTAGTGCCATCGAATCGATAAGAGAAGATAGGATAAACAAAAGCGAAATGTTGTCTACCAACCAAAAGTTCGCCACCTAACAATCCGCGCCACCGCATCGCCGCCATGTTGCGGTTCTGCTAAATTTGAACGGGCTCGTTTAGGCGGCTCGCGGTGCGCGGAGGCGTTAGCCAGCTCTCAACCCACAGGTTTGAACATTGGTCATATTTTATGAGCACTTCATCATGAGGTGGGCACGGCAAGCGGGCACCGCTCGGACACCGACACTAGAGGCACGTGCACCACCGGCGCGTCCCCTGTCACCGCGGACGGAGCAGGAAGCAAAAGGATCTAGCAACCAACCACTCACCCGAAGGAGGAACATCGTATGGCAGAAAAACAGAGCGGAGAATTTTCGTTTAAGATCACCTCACTTATCTTCACTCCCGGCCCGGCCAATAGCGTGCTCGTGCAAGCGACTTGCGAGGGGACGGCGACGGGTTATGGGGCGGTTCTGGGCACCCATACGTTCGTGGTCGGCAAGAGCGGGACACATAGTTGGTGTGGGGCGTGCTACTTGGACAATGGCGATATCATCCTAACCAACGGCCAGGGGACACAGGAAAGCAGCGGACGTCATAAGTGGCGCACCCAGGACGTCCATCACCTCTCCAATGGCCAGACCGTAAGCGTCGAGGGGGAGATCGACTTGGCCGCACGCACGTGGAGCGGGAAGTTCTCCGAGAAGAGCTAATCGCGCGAGTGGAGATGCTGACAGGACAAGGGGGGCAGAAGTGAAGGCAGCCCTCCCAAAGGGAAGCTGCACTGTCTAACCATCCCGTGCTCGTGACCGCCGCCCGCTTGCGGTTTCTGCTGAACCTGAACGGACACGGCTGGGCGGCGGCCCGAGACGGCGGGCGTTAGGCCTCGCATCCCGTGAGCGAGAGGTACTTTTCTCGAAGTTGAACCGAGTGGGTCGTTAGGTTGGGATTATTTGCTTCTGAAAGGAGGAGGACACGAATGGCAACAACTACCGACAGTTTCGCAACGCTTCCCGGTCAGGCACCGGTGTGGACCATGGACACAGGGAGAGAGGCGATGTTCAAGTTGCTGAGCGCACAGACCGGCAACCGCGTGGTGGTCTTCGAGGAAGTCATGCCGGCTGGATGTGGTACGCCCCTGCATCTCCACCAGCCCAGTGACGAGATCATGTATGTCCTGAGCGGGGAATTCACCTTCCAGGTTGGCGAGCAGGTATCGAGAGGGGGTGCGGGCACCTGTGCGTTTATGCCTCGGGGTATCGCCCATGCCTGGAAGAACAGTGGGACCGAAGCCGGGCGGGCGCTGTTTGTGTTCACCCCGGTTGAAGGCGGGCGGATGTTCGAGGAGCTGCTGCGCGAGCAACGCTCTCTGCCATCACTCGACCCGGCAACTTTCGAGCGGCTCCGCCACGAGTATGGCTGGGAAATCCTTGGGCCTGCTCCCTTCTGAGGGGAGAGGCCTAACAATCCGCGCCACCGCATCGCTGCCCTATTGCGGTTTGGAATAAATGTGAAAGGGCGCGTGTGGGCCGCTCGCGGTGCGCGGGGGCGTTAGGCTCAAACCTGAGAGAGAAGGTCACGGGGAATTCTCGGAGGGCTGCATAAAGAAAAAAGCCGAAGCCCCGCAAAGGAGCTCCGCAACGACAACAACCACAACCTCATAATCTCCACCACGGCTACGGGAAACCAGGGCACGGAGCGGAAGCCGAAACTGAAGGAACAAGAGGAGAGGTTCCAAAGAAGGAACAAAAGCGCGGAGTAGAAGCCACAGCAGCAGGGATAAAACGAGAGGTGACAAGAAGTGAGGGAGCAATCTCGGAACAACACCGCCTAACCCGCCGCGCCACCGCATCGCGGCCTCGTTGGGGTGCTGCTTAATCTGAAAAGTCTCGTTCTGGCCGCTCGCGGTGCGCGGGAGCGTTAGGCGTGTCGAAATGACTCCGAAGCAAACCTGCTTTTGTGACACTACATATGGTGCTATCGTACCTGCGTGCCGAGTGCAGCGCCGCCTCGTGTGGTAATTGATACGAATGTGCTCTTTGAAGGGCTCACCAAACAAGGAGGATCCGCAGGACTGATCATTGATGCCTGGCGTGCTGGCTTACTGCGTGTCTTTGTGTCGACTGCTCTTGCTTATGAATATGCTGACGTGCTGTCTCGAAAGTTATCAGCCGCGCGTTGGCAACGGATCAAGCCCGTGCTAGGAGCGCTGTTGGCGCAGGTAGAGTTCGCACCCGTTTACTATTCCTGGCGACCGAGTTCTCCTGACCCAGGCGATGACCACGTCATTGACTGTGCGATGAATGCAGGCGCTACAGTCATCTCGGCCAATGTCCGGGACTTTCAATTGGCCAAGCGCACCTTGGGGTTACGCGTGATGACCCCGGTGGCATTTGTCTCCCAGTTCGCAGAAGAGTTGCCTTAGTAATTCGGAGATACCCATGAGCCGTTTAACACTACGTCTTCCAGAAACGCTCCATCGTCAACTCGAGACGCTGGCTAAGCGTGAGCAAACATCCTTGAATCAATACATTGTCTATGCCTTGACCCGTCAAGCGGCAGAGGCATACACGGTACAAGAGTTCTCTGAAGAGGCAGTGACCCAACAGAGAGTAACGTTTGACGCCATGCTCCAATCCTTAGGACAGGCATCATCTGAACAAATTGAGAAGGCCCTTGCCCAACGGGAGCAAACCAGACCAGAGAGGGAGCTGAGTCCCAAAATTGTCAAGCGTGTACAGAAGCGTCTTGCCAAGCAATACCGAAGCGCAGTCGAGCGCAGAGGAGAAGTGCGAACACACGCCTAACCCCTATCAGGGCTCCGGTGTCAAGAGGGCGAACGGATGCACTACGGGGGTGGGGTGGCCGTCCGTAAAACAAAGGGTG
>JAYVFX010000998.1:0-8023 GCA_043772795.1 Deltaproteobacteria bacterium | reverse complement strand
GTACACTCCCGTAGCTTCCTGTGATTTCACCCCCGACGATCAATCGCCGGGCTACACCACGACGCCCCTTCCCAGGGGCTGAAAGCCAGCTTGAGCCAGTGTCAGAAGGTAGCCCGACCATTGATGGGCGGGCGGAGGATGGAATATCTCAAAAAGTGCGAGACTGTGCCAATGTCATGTGGTCTGATTTAGATCTTCAAACACCTCACTCCAGGGATGGCGCACTCCGGGCCGCCGCGGGTCCAGATACTGCAAGTAGTAATGGTCATCATCCGCATAGTAGTGTGGGAGCGGGCTAGCGTGTCGGTGTTCGTGGTTCCAGACCTGTTCCAGAGCGTGGACACGCTCACAGAGCTTCTGCACTGTTTCATGAGTCAGCCACACCCCCTTACACATCGGACACAGGGTCATGGCAACGCCATTCAAACTGCATCAAACGTTCTGGTGACAGTGGCACATCCATACACGTACTCCCCAACACATGGTGTCATCGTGACCTTGCAAGCACTGTACCATCAGCACTTGCATCTACCCGCCACCCGTTTTGCCTAGCAGTTCCGACGCCAGTCGTCGCGCCGCAACGCAAGTGCGCACTCTTCATCCGCAATGCCGCGGTGGCTCAATTTTTGCGACGCATAACTATGCAGAGATCAACGTTCCTAGAGGGACACCAACCTGTCTCCAGGAGGAACAGTGTATGAAGGTCTGTGACATTCTGCATACGAAAGGAACCGCGGTCATCACGACAACCCCGGACGCCACGCTGCATGATGCGCTGCAAACGTTGGTCGATTCCCGTGTCGGAGCCCTTGTAGTGATCAATCCCGAAGGCAAAGTCGTGGGGATTATTACCGAGCGCGATCTCCTGCGGATGTGCGCGGCTCACAGTGCTGAAATCGACAGTATCTACGTAGCAGACTGGATGACGACCAATCTCATCATTGGCGTGCCGAAGGACGAGGTCGGATATATCATGGGGATTATGACGAACAATCGGATTCGTCACTTACCCATTATGGATGACGGTCGTCTGGAAGGCATCATTTCGATTGGCGATGTTGTCAAGGCACAGTTGGAGGAAACTGAGTTTGAGAACCGCTACTTGAAAGACTATATTCAGCGGCAGTAAAGGAACGGGCGTATGGATATTTTCGTCGTTGACCAGAGTTTCGTCGATGCCCATCTGACCAAAGCGACATTGGCGGACGCATTCGACTGTGCTCGTATCAGCGTTGTGCACGATGGAGTCGATGCGTTAGCGTTCCTGCGTCAGCAAGGCGCGTATCGTACCGCACCTCGTCCAGACCTGATCGTGTTGGATCTTCACCTTTCCAGACTCACGGGTCTTAACCTCTTGTGTGCCCTCAAAACCAGCCCGGCATTGCGGCATATCCCGGTGGTTGTGCTGACGAACGCCGACCTCGACGCGGATCAGCAGACAGCGTACGAGCTTGGGGCCCACTATTACTTGGACAAGCCGAGAGAGCCGCAAGCGTATCGAATGGTAGGACACGCCATTGCTGAACTGTGGCAGCGCGGACTCCTGCGGCCAGGGACGCGTCCCCCATGGCTCGCGCCAGATGTGGGCATCTAAATTCGCCAAGCGGAAGCATGTACCCGTCGGCATTCGCCAGCAGGGCACAGTAGTCTGCGGGCGAGGTTACAATCGCCCTTGCTGTCCGACCAGATCGGACGGCGGAATCCGAACGAAGAGACCGAGCTGAGAAAAATGCTGTAACTCCGAGTGAATAGGAAACCTCGAGATCCCAGCAGCAGTGTCCGGTTTGACCGGACATTGATCGGACACCAGCAGTGTTTGCTTGTCATTCTCAGGAGTTACGGTGTCCGGCACCGACGGCGGTGAGAAATTGTAGCCTGATTATTTCGCGTATGTATGTGTGATGGTCCGGCATCACCTCACCATGCCTCGGGACTAAATCGGACCACAGAAGATTCGTACACTCCTGTAGCTTCCTGTGATTTCACCCTCGACGATCAATCGCCGGGCTACACCACGACACCCCTTCCCGGGGGCTGAAAGCCGGCTTGAGCCGGCGTCAGAAGGTAGCTCGACCATCAATGGGCGGGCGGAGGATGGCATATCTCAGAAAGTGCGAGACTGTGCCAATATCGTATGGTCTGATTTAGGGCGCAGCCACAGAGTCACACGCATGAACGCATCACTGTTCTGGCACTGTGTAGGAACCATTCTTGCTACTAACTCTAAAGGATAGTAAGTTTTCAGTGCGGAAGGAGGAATGCGTATGGGGCTCCAGGGACGATCTCTCTTGTTCGCGATCGCTGTGCTCTTGTCGACCACACCCGCTGTCTACGGAGGTGATCTCACCGAGGTTCGTACCCTCTTCGAGAAAGACATCCGCATGTTGAATGCGCACGACAACGACGCGTTAAGCGCCAGCGCGCATGATGATGTTGTGCTCTTTGGTATTCTGTCGCCATTTGCGACCAAGGGGAAAGCCGCCCTGCAGACCCTGGTCACAGAGTATTTAGCTGATCAGACACGGGTCAATTTCATGAGCGTCAATCCTGAGTTTTTCGTGGCAGGGGATAGTACGGTTGCCTGGGGACACTACACAATAAGTGAAACGCCAAAGATCGGCCCTCGCGTGAGCATTTATGGACGTTATACGTTTACCTACACCAAAATCGGTGGCCGGTGGTTGCTGGCAGCGATGCACCTCTCTCCGCTCCAGGGCTATCAATAGGCGACATGCATACAGATACCCAACACCAACCACAGGAGGAAAGCATATGCACTACGGACGACTAACTTTGGCATTAGCTCTGGTAGTATTCCTCTGGCTGTCTTCAGCCGCGCACGGCCAGGACTCGGCGGCCCTGCAAGTCAGTCAGGATCTGGCTGGCCTGCAGCAAAGTTTCACGGCTGACATCAACGCGCTGAACTCTCGTAACCTCACTGCGGCTGTGGGTGCGGTTGATGAGCATTTGGTCCTATTTGGCATTTTCTCCCCGTTTCCGATTTCAGGGAAGGAAACATTTCGCGCAGCCGTACAAGAGTACTTCGAGAATTACGAGCACGCCGTGATCACGCCAATCGAGCCCGAATATCAGGCAATGGGGGCAACCGGTGTCGCATGGGGTAATTTCCGCTTGGCGACCCGACGCAAAGGTGGTGCCCAGGAATACGCCGATGGACGCTATATGCTGACCTACACGCGCGCCAATGGCCAGTGGCATGCGATTAGCATGCACTACTCGTTACTGGAACCGCTAGTGAAGCAACGGCCTTGAGCCCGCAGTCAAAGGGAGAACCCTATACACATCCCAATTAACGGTATGATTACCATTTCGCATCAATATGGCAGTGGGGGGAGTTTGATCGCACGCGAGCTAGGTCGTCGGCTCAATTGGCCGGTGTGGGAAAAAGAGATCGTCCAGAGGTGAATATTCTCACTCACAGTCGGAGTGCGAGCAAAAAAGGCAGGCACAATAGTGGGTGCTCATACTCTACTTTTGACTCGGTGACGACAAGAGGCGTAGGAAGAAAGTACGCATGACGCCTCCCATCGTGCGCAGAGGGTGAAGGTAGCAGGTGCTTATCCGAAGAACCCTCATCTTGAGGACAACAGGAGGTTTGTATGGAAGACAGTGTTCCACCGGGCCAGTCAAGCCCGCTGTTGGCGAGCGATAACAGTCTCCGGAAACGCGTTGGTGATCGGCCTGTGTGTTGACCGCTCTCAGCCTTACTCGCAGTGCCTGTAGGCACGGAATCGGAGAACGATCCGATACATACGCAAGGCTCGGCAGACGCGAGACACACCAGCGCCCGAAGCACCCAGAGCAGACAGCGGAGACTGTTGCGCACGCAGACAGACGGGCGGCACAACAGAGAGTCCAACTGCATAGGTTTCCGCACCTAGCGTGCGACGGGCGGGTTACTTTCCCGGGAAGGTAACCCGTCTTCGTTTGTGCGGCAAACGATACGGGTAAGAATCGGTAAAGAACAAGCGACAAACGCTGTCGGTGGAGGGGTTATGAAGGTGCTGAAAGTCGCGGCATGGGAAGACCATACGGTCGTACCTGGAGAGAACGAGGTTTTTCTTCTGCTGCCGATCGATATGACACTCTCACATCCCCACCCACATGTAAATCATGACCAACAAGGATTCTGTCGAGCTTTTTCATAATCGCTCCTCTCCTCGGGAACGCATGTCGTTGAAGTAGAAGTCAGCCATATCGTGTCCGATCGGACACGACACTCCAGACACTCTCTGGACACTGTCCCAGTCCCTGAATCGGCCTGTCTCCGTGTCGCAAAGGACACGCGCGGCTATCCCTTCGTCCGAAATCGGTTTGGTGAACAGCGCCCTACTACTTTCGTGGCCCTGCTCGCATCAGTGTTGTTCTATCCTTTGGCCACGCATGCAGCCCACGACGAATGTAGGTGGAGTCCAACTGCAAGTGCTCACAGATTGACTCAAACGCACACAGGTAGTCTCCTCGGGTAGATTTAAACCAGGCCTCGGTTTCCTCAAAGAGCCGCTGTCCTCTCGCATCCGTAGCCTGACGATAGTGCAACCATGTATGTACGGCGTTCTCGAACACGGCGCGTAAGAGCCGCAGCGCGCCCGTCGCTGTGCCGCCACCGTGGAATCCTGAGCTATAGAACTGCGAAGGAAGAAGGACATAAGGGACAAAGTCATGTCGTTCGGTATCGATGGCCCCCCACTTCCGTTTGTCAGGAGGAGTACCGTCAGGCGGTGCACGCTCTCTGCGCCGACGCTGTACTCCGGCGGACGCGCTCCGTGCGGATGTTCGTTGGGCGTCGGCATGTGGCGTAGGGGTGACCCCCTTGTCCGAGTCACGACGAACACGCCGAGGGCTCACAAACCTGCCTTGTTGGTTCCACTGCGGTCGTGCTCTTATGGCTGGGTTCATGCTCAGCGTTATGGTTAACCCATAATCTATCTGTGCCCACCGGTATTCCTCAGTGGAAAAGAGTTGCAAAAGTCGCGCCACGGAGAACCCCACTTTTGCACAGGCTAGTGAAAGGCTTTGGCCGACAGAAAGGACACACAAAGTTGTATCGTGGCGCGGAATCGGTGGTCGATTTTCTGCCCAAGGTCAAACTGGAGATCCTTGTGGACGATGCGCAGGTCGATGCCCTTGTTGAGGTGCTCATAGCCCATGCGTACGGGTCGGATCGGCGATGGAAAAATTTGCATCCTCCCCGTCGATGAGATCATACGCATTCGCACCAGTGAGCGCCGCATTGAGGCGATTTGAGTGCACGCCATCGTTCAGTCCCCCAGCCTCCGTTGATCTTTTTACGGGAGTACGCGGTCTTGGCGGCGCGCTGCGAGGTTTGTTCATATTTTCATGGAAGATCTATCGAACTATAGTAACGCTCCAGCAAGATATGGAGTGCCCATTTGTGATCTTTGCTGTCAGGTCCTCTCTCCCACAAAGCTTAGCTTGACCCACATCTTTATCACTTACGCCAAGTATGCGTACAGGAAGAGCTTTTGGGAGGGGTACGCAAGAGAAAAGAAAGCCCCCTTATCCGTCGTCATGAAAATTCGCCGGGTTTTTCGCGCTTCTCAAGAGTGCCTCCTTCTATGTGACCTCAATGTGGGTAAAGGTTAGCCCAGAGGGAGAGGGGATTGCTACGCAGTCGATGGCTTAAGTTGTGACCGGTGGCCATAGGTGCACCAGAACGGTGATACGCACTTCCGTACGCAGCCGGTAACTGCTGTTCCGTCAAGAACGTGGTGGCGTGAACGTTGCTGGTCACTGTAGGAAATTACTATGAACATGAACCTTTTCGCCCATCCTTCATTCCAACGGGGTCTCGACCTGATAATGGAAGCGCTCGTTGACGCGCAAAGCCAAGACACGGCGATGCCGCCTGAGAGTTACGCCCAGCAGCTCCAGCGGGTCGCACAGCTCCGGGGGCGTCCGCTGTTCTTCCCATATCTCGGCTCAGGAATTGGGAAAGGCGCGAAGGTTCGTACCGCCGACGGTCGCTGGTTGCTGGATCTTGCCATTGGCATTGGTGTGCACTTCTTTGGCCATAGTCATCCAGACTTGCTACGCACGGCGATCGCCGCCGCCGCGAGTGACGTGGTGGTCCAGGGTAACCTCCAAGCGAATGCGGAATACGGAGACTTTCTCGAGATCTTGGTCGCGAATTCCGCTCCCCACCTGACGCACGGATGGCTGTCGTTGCCGGGTACGGAAGCGAATGAAAACGCCCTGAAACTGATTCGCTACCATCGGCAACCGGCGCGTGACATTATCGCCTTTCGGCGCTGTTTCCACGGACGCACGACGACGATGGCCGAACTCACGGACCGTCCAGATTACCGCAAAGGGCAACCACGTCGGGAGCGGGTGTTTTATCTGCCATTTTACGACGCCAGCGACCCTCACAGCACGGACCATACGTTAGCCGCTTTACGAGAGGTGTTGACACAACATCCGCAGGACATTGCGGCCTGTGTCTTCGAACTTGTGCAAGGAGAGGCCGGCTTTCGCGTTGCACCACGGGAGTTCTTTGTTCCCCTGATGGACACGTTACGCGCACATGGCGTCACAATTTGGGTAGACGAGATCCAAACGTTTGGACGCACTGGCGAGCTGTTCGCCTTTCAACGCTGGGATCTTGCGGAGTATGTCGATGTCGTAACGGTTGGCAAGATGTTACAGAACAGCGCAGTGTTGTTTCGTCACGCATATCAGCCTGATCCGGCGTTGATCTCTGGCACGTTTGCTGGCTCAACGGTCGGAATGGCAGTTGGGCGACGGATTGTGGAGAAGCTCCTTCAGGAGAATTACCTGGGGCCACAGGGAAAGATCATGCGCCTGGAACAGCACGTACACGATCGTCTCGCCCGGTTGCAGGCAGACCTGCCCGACCTCGTCAACGCCTTTTGCGGGATCGTCGCCATGTGGTCTGTGGAGCCCAGACACGCGACCTATGCAGGGATCAAGGCGTTGCTGCAGGAGTGTTACCGTAATGGCTTGATCCTGTACTACGCGGGTGTGGGCGAGGAACCATACCGACTCCGTCTGTTTTTGCCAGGCGGGGTATTAAGCCTGGACGAGTTCGACGAGGCGCTTGAGATTCTGCGTTTCAGCCTGGTCCGGCTCGCCGAGTAGCAGCGACTTGCTGTTCCGCTGCACGGGCTCGCTCCGTGCGCGATCCATGCCCACAGCCAGGGTGACAAGACCCTGAGAAAGGACACTGCTGGTGAGTTCTTCTTGTTTCGCTGCGTTATGAATGCTCTGCTGTAGATACGATCCCCTGAAGGAGACGGTTATGCCCCTACTACGTGATGCCGATGCTGCCAGCGCACCCCCGGTCCCACTCCTGATACCGGACTCACAACCCGCGAGCGTCCCGGCCCTCCCCTTTCTCCTGCGGGAAGCGCTGCCCGAGGATGCACCGCAAATCCTGCATCTCGCGCGGCTATTGGATTCCATCAACTTGCCCAGCGAGGCCACAGATCTGGACGCGCTCATTGCCCGGTCGATGCGCTCGTTTCGTGGCTCGTGGACCGAGCGACGAGACGGCGTGTACGTTTTTGCGCTCGAAGAGCGCACGATGAAACGCGTGGTTGGGGCCGCGATGATCATCGCTAAGCACGGCACGCCAGAGTCACCGCATTTCTATCTGGAAATGGCGACCGATCAGCGATACTCCAAGACTCTCAAGAAGCTGTTTAGCCATACCTATCTCACACTGCGACGCTGTTTGGATGGACCCACAGAGATGGGAGGACTCATTGTTGACCCTGCGTATCGACAGCACGCGGCAAAGGTGGGGAAACAACTCTCGTTCGTTCGTTTTCTATACCTGGCGATGTATCCTGATCGATTTGAAGACGAAGTGCTGGCGGAGATACTGCCGGCATTAACCGAGACCAAGGAAAGTCTATTCTGGGACAGCCATCCCCGCTATTCCCCCTGTAGCCCTTTCTTGATCTTCCCAACCCCCGCCATCGGCGCGTGAGGTCTCCCGCCGTGGGGGAAGGGCAGG
>JAYVFX010000997.1:0-4680 GCA_043772795.1 Deltaproteobacteria bacterium | reverse complement strand
GGGTATCCTCCCCGCAGATGTTGTGCAGTGCCTCCACGGACAAGCTCCAGTGTGGCTTCACGCTCCGTCCGTTGGTGAAATGCTTGCGACTCGTCCCTTCCTGCGCAGACTCAAACAGGGGTATCCTGATCGCCCCCTGTTACTCTCCTGTCTTACGCCAACCGCATACACTACGGCTCAGGAAAAAATCACAGAAGCCGACGCCGTCATATACTTCCCGCTTGATCACCCTCTGTTTGTCAAAAAAGTGCTGACACAAATTACCCCGTCGATCTTTTTGTTTACCGAGACCGAGATGTGGCCCAATTTTCTTACGGCTTTAGCACGACGGAAGATCCCGACTATCCTCGTCAGTGGTCGGTTTTCGGCACGAGCCGTGGCACGCTATCGTCTGCTCTCACCACTTTTTACTCCAGTGTTCCAGAGTATCACACTGAGTTGTATGCAGACGCAAGCCGACGCAGACCGATTCATCAGGGCTGGGGCCAATCCAACACGAGTTGTCGTCACCGGCAATTTCAAGGTCGATGGAGTTGCCGAAGGTGTCTCTCAAGGGCAGACGATCTTGGCTGAGGCTAGCCTTGCTGATCGACCAGTCATGATCGGCGCAAGCACGCATGCCGGCGAAGAAGAGGTCTTGTTAAATGCTTTTCGTCAGTTGCAACGTGAGGTTCCACAGTTGTTGCTTGTCTTAGCTCCACGCCATCCACAACGCTTCGCTGAAGTTGAACGTCTCATTCACACCAAAGGGTATCGCTATCGCAAACGCAGTCAGGCTGATGCCTCTCTCACCGAGGTGGAAGTGTTCCTTCTTGACACCTTAGGTGAGTTAGCTTCGCTGTATGCGTCTGCGAGTCTGGTGTTTGTTGGAGGGAGCCTCATTAAGGGGCCTGGTGGCCATAGCGTGATAGAGCCTGCCTTAGCGCACGTGCCGGTTTGCTTCGGGCCGTATACGCGGAACTTTACGACTGTGGTAGAGGAACTCGTAGCTGAAGGTGGTGGGTTTCAGATACATGACGCTGGCAGCTTGGTACGCGCAGCACTGCCGCTACTTATGAATGGACCTCTACGAGAAGAGACCGGACGTAAAGCCTTCGATGTGATTCGGCGCGGTCAAGGAGCAGTCGAGCGAACAATAGCCGCCGTATCGGCGGCAGTGAAGAGTAAAGAGTAAAGAGTGAAAAATGAGAAAAGATCTTGCATCAGTGCTCTGTCAGAGTGATTTTTATGGGTTCTGGTCCGTCATGCCCGCCCTTTGCCAAGCTCAGGATAAACTCCGGCGGGCATCCAGGAAGCTTAAGCAAAACCCGCGGGTTCAACCGCCTGGATTCCCGCTTCCGCGGGAATGACGCCGCCAGATGCTACCCCTCAAATCTAAATTGACTGGCTACTAAAAATTCTTAACTCTTAATTCTTAACTCTTCATTGTTTTTTGACCTATGTCTTTTCTGCATCGCACAATAGAAACTATCTGGCAGCGCCACAGCATGGGGGCGCGAATCGGCTGGGCAGCTCTCACTCCGTTCTCCCTTGTTTTTTCCCTCGCCGTCCGTGCTCGAAACGTCAGTTATGACCTCGGCATATTACCGGCCGTCCGCGTACCGCCTACGGTGATTAGTATTGGCAATCTCACGGTTGGCGGAACCGGCAAAACCCCGCTGACACTGTGGCTCGCGCACGCGTTACGACAACGCGGAGTTACTGTTGGAATTGTCACTCGTGGTTATAGAGGCACCGCGACTGGTCCCACCCTGGTCGGCAAAGATGGCTCGCCGTTAACAACTCCCGCAGAGGTGGGTGATGAAGCGGTCATGCTCGCACGGCGATTTGCCGGAATCGTCATTGCTGGCCGTGATCGGGCCGCGGCGGCCACGTTTGCCCATCAGCATTTCGCGCTTGATATCGTCCTTCTTGACGACGGATTCCAACACCGTCGTCTGCACCGCGATGTTGAGATCCTCTTGTTTTCAGTGCAAAGCGCAACGAACACCTGGCTCCTCCCTGCTGGTCCGTTCCGCGAGCCTCTGACGTCAATGCGTCGAGCGCACGTCGTTGTCCTCTCCAAAAAAACAGCAACCCAAGAGCAATTGCCTTCGTTACTTTTCCCCCCTAATCCGCAATCCGCAATCCGCAATCCGCAATCCGCCCCCCCCAATCCCCAATCCGCAATCCCAACATTTCACGCGGAGCTTGTTCCAACGGCACTGGTGCAGGTCGTTGATGGGCAATGGCAGAAACGACCGCTCTCAGCTCTCGCTGGCAAACGCGTGATGACAGTGTCCGCAATCGCCAATCCCAAGCCTTTTTATTCTACTTTACGGGAGCAAGGTGCCGAGCTCACGCGGGTGGTGGAATTTCCTGATCATCACAGCTATACGCACTCTGAGTGGCAACAGCTTGTACACCAAAGTAGTTCGGTTGATGCGCTGCTCACAACAGAAAAAGATCTCGTCAAGCTTGAACATCTTGTTCCAACGATAGATCGGCTTCTGGCTTTACGTGTAGATCTCCAATTAGAACCAGCGGAAGCGTTTCTGAGCACAATCGAACAACGACTTCGTCTCCAAAACGTAAATAGGACTGACAATGGCCGCACCATTTCTCATCAAAGCAGTCACAGACCTGCTCGCTGACATCCCCGCATCCGGGAAAGCATTGTTGGATGTCAGTTGTAAAGAAGGCGATGTGCTCCGTGCCGTCGCTCCCCTGGGGTTCAGCATCCGTGGCACCAATTACGAGGCTACGGGATCGTCTCAGAATGGGACGCCTATTGATTATGGGGTCGATCTCCTCCAACAGCTACCCTATGACGATGCCAGTTTTGATGTCGTGCTGTTCGTCGAGGTGATTGAACATCTGGAGAATCACCGGATCGCGCTGGGCGAATTGGCGCGCATTCTTAAACCAAGCGGGGTGTTGATTCTGACGACACCGAATATCATGCGCCTCAATTCGCGGTTTCATTTCTTTTTCAGCGGCTATCACAAAACGAAACGTCGCTTCATTCCCTTTGATACGCCGCTCACTCAAGCCCACCGGTTCCACAATTACCCGATTGACCTACCCATCCTCTATTATCTGTGTAAACAAAGCGGGTTGACGATTGAACGACTCGGCAACAGCAAGATCAAAGGGTTCTCTCGTCTCCTCTTCCTGCTCTTCGGTCTCCCCGTGCAACTGTACACATGGTATACTTTGCAACTACGTGAAAAAGACCCGCAGCAAAAACAAGAGAATCGCCAACTGTGCCGCTGGTTACTGGACTCGCGCACGTTAATGGAAGACAACCTTGTCCTTCGATTACGAAAAATTAACGGGAGTGCCCCGACTCCCCACTGAGGAGATGTCATGGCCTTGAGCAAAGAACTTTTACAGATTCTCGTCTGTCCCAAGTGTAAAGGCGAGTTAGCACTGACGGCAAAAGAAGACGCCTTGAACTGCCACGCGTGTAAGCTGTCCTATCCAGTCAAGGATGATATTCCGGTCATGCTGATCGACGAGGCACTGCCACTCGCGTAAGGTTCGCGCATCGGTGGCGTCGTATGTCTCTTTCCTCCCTACAGAGTCGTTCCCAACGGATCTTAGTCGCCCAGACTGGCTTTTTGGGAGATGTGGTGCTGACGACGCCGTTGCTGACAACCCTCCACAAAGTTTTGGCGCCTGAGTCACTCACTGTTTTGACCACTCCTCAGGCCAAGCCGCTAGTCGAACACCACCCCCAAGTCTCGCGGGTATTAGTCGATGCCAAACGAACAGCTGGACGTGGGCTCGTCGGACTGTGGCGTACGGCGCAACGATTGCGTCAAGAACGTTTTACCCTAGCGATCGCTGCGCATAAATCTCTGCGGACCGCGTTGCTTCTTGCCCTGGCTGGTGTTCCGCAGCGTGTCGGGTTTCGTCAGAGTCCGGGCTGGTTCTTGTATCATCATACTGCCCAGCGAGACCCCAACCGACATGAGGTCGAGCGGATTCTCTGCATTATGCGCGCTTTTGGTTTAGAGCCTGAGGAGTGTGACCGTAGTCCTCGGGTTGAGTATCCAGAAGTGACAAAAACCCAGGCCCGCGCGCTGTTACACGACAATGGCATTGCGCCGACAGACCCGATTTTTGTCGTGTGTCCGGGATCAGTGTGGCCAACCAAGCGCTGGACGGTTGAAGGGTTCGCCAGCCTCGTGCGTCGCCTGGAGAGCAGCTACGGTCGTGTCCTTCTCTGTGGAGGACCAGATGATGCTGAGGTCGCGCACGCGGTCCATGAACACGCCGGGCATCATGGCGTGAATCTCGTTGGACAAGCTGACCTGTTAACGTTTATGGCTCTGGTTGACCACGCACAAGTAGTGATTAGCAATGACAGTGCGCCCATGCATATCGCCATGGCACGTAGCGTACCAGTCGTAGCGATCTTCTGTGCAACAACTCCTAGCCTTGGCTATGGTCCGTATACGGACAACGCTGTCATTGTTGAGAAGAAGGAATTGTCCTGTCGCCCCTGCGGTCGTCACGGCAGTCTCTCGTGTCCACTCGGGACCGACGCCTGCATGCGTCAGATCAGTGTTGCTGATGTGCTGGCGGGGGTAGACCAGTTGCTGAACCGCTCGGCGCTGGCTGCGCTGCGAGTCTAGCTGCTATGTCACTCACTCACGATCCACAACACGTGTCGTCCTCCTCAGCCGAGGTTTC